>CAYYTN010000168.1:0-5729 GCA_964474495.1 uncultured Chloroflexota bacterium | reverse complement strand
GCTGGCGCTATCGACCGGCAGCAAGTCGGCGACATCGATCTCCAGACCGAGCACGTCACGCACGGCGTTCTGATATTCGGCTCGATTCAAACGGTGAAAGGTCTGCGTGCGGCCGGGGTCCGGGCTGGCCGCCGCCGCGGTGTCGAGCTCGGTCTCCAGCCAGGACGACACCGCGTCGTAGGTCGCCGCATCCGGACGCGGCCGGCCGGCTGGCGGCATGAGCCCGGCGCGCATCTTCCGGACCACGCCCTCCCACAGCTCGGCATGCTCACCCACGTTGGTCAGATCGACCGTGTCGAGGGCAAGCCCGGCGGTCAGCGTCCGCTGGTTGTGGCACCCGACGCAATAGCGACGCAGCACCGTCTGATAGGCGGCCTCCGGCGAGTCACCGCCAGAATCCTGCTGCTCGAGCGAGCTGTGCGGTGGCGGGGGCGCACCGGCCGCGCGGACGTGGCCGTCCACCGCCAGGACACACCACGCGCCGGCGAGCAGAACGGACGCGAGCCTGATGTGCATCGAACTCCTTGCTGACCGGGATCTCGGCGATGCGTAATGGTAGCGCAAAACCTGGCACATGAGCGGTGAAGAAGCGCAATGGCACGAGGGCTGAAGGCGCCTGCGGATCGGGTTGGGTCGGCCCCACGTATTATTAATTACTTAGTTGACAAATCCGGCAGCCCGTGCGATATTCTTAATTCGATAGTAGATAGCATGCGTTCATGGTGAGCACAATCGATGGCACGTAAGAAGTCGACCACACTGACAGACGGCGAGCTGGAGCTGATGCGCGTGCTGTGGAATCGTGGCCGCGCCAGCGTCAGCGAGGTGGTGGATGCGCTGGGAAGCGACGCCCCGCCCGCCTACAACTCGGTGCTCACACGTTTGCGTATCCTCGAGCAGAAGGGCTATGCGGGTCACGAAAAGACGGGACGCGCGTTCACCTACTATCCGCGCATCGATCAGGGCGAGGCCCGAGAACACGCGGTGAGGCGTCTGGTGAGTCAGCTGTTCGATGGCTCGCCGTCGCAACTGATGCTCAACCTGCTGGAACAGACGCACATCGACCCGGAGGAGATTCGCCGACTCCGGACGCTCCTCGAGGATGACCGGTGATGGAGCTGTTCCTGACCTGGGTGTGGCAGGGCTGTGCGGTGGCGCTGGTCGCGGCGCTCGCCCTGCGGATGCGGCCGGCCACCGGCGCCGCGACACGGTACCAGGTGTGGTGGATCGCGCTCGCCGCCATCCTGACGCTGCCCTGGTCCGGCCTGCTGCCGCCGCTGACAGGTGTGCCAGGCACCGCGACGGCGCCGGTGCCGACGGCGACCGTCTCACCAGCGGCCGACGCCTCCGGACTGCTCTCCATAACGGCGCCGCCGGTCTGGTTCCTGAGGCTGGCTGCCGTGGGCTGGCTCGGCATGGTCGCGATAAGACTCGTCGGTCTGGCCCGGGCCGCGCGACGTCTTGGCGAGCTGCGCCGGCGATGCCGTCCGATGTCGGCGGATCGCGAGCGGGCCCTGACGCGCTGGATGGCCCTGCGCGCCACCGGACGCCGAACCTGGCTCCGAGTCTCCGATGAGGCCACGGTGCCGTCCCTGATCGGACTGGGTCGTCCCGTTATCCTGCTGCCTCGGGCCCTGGTCGACGCCCTCAGCGCCGACGAGCTGGACCACGTCGTCGTTCACGAGCACGCCCACGCCCAGCGCTGGGACGACTGGATGCTGCTGGCGCAGTCCATCGTGCGGGCCCTTGCCGGGTGGCATCCGGGGATCCGGGTCGTTACGCGGGCCCTCGACCGGGAACGAGAGCGCGCGTGTGACGACTGGGTCATCGCGCGCGGTGGCTCGCCCCGCGTGTACGCGTTGAGCGTGACCAAGGTGGCCGAGTCGACGCTGGCGGGCCTCGGCCCGGCACTGGCCCCCGGCATGGCCGGGTCGCGCGGCGAGATCACACGGCGCGTCGAACGGCTGCTCGACACGTCCAGCCCGCCGGCGCTCAGACCGTCTCGTCTCGTGGTGCCGGCCGCGGTCGGGGCACTCTCGATCGTCATCGTACTGCTCAACGCGCTGCCGCCGTTGGTCACGACGCGCCCGTTCGCCGCCACCGCGGATACCGGTCGGCTGGTCGAGTCTGTGGCGCCTCCAGCGTGGGTCGGACTGCGCGCAATGCCGGCGGCGGCGGTGATGCCGGGATGCTGTTGCAGACGGGCTTCGGCGACGCCGGCTACCTGGCCGGCGTCAAACGTGCGGCTGACGGCGCCGGCGAGGTCGACGACGGCCTGCAGCTCGGCCGTCCGCGAGGCGACCCGTTGCTCGAGACCGGAGTAAAGCGATTCGAGTTCGGCCGCCATTATGTCAAATTGATCGGCCAGGTCTTCGACTTCGTCACCGGTGCGGATGGGCGGGGGGCGGGTGGTGAAGTCGCCGGCGGCGATGGCCCGCGCGGCTTCGGCGAGATCGCGCAACGGACGGGTGAGGCGGGAGGCGCTGAGGGTGAGCAGCGCGGTGGTGATGAGGGCGCTGGCAACGAGCATGAAGACGACCGGTAGGCCGGGTCCGTTGAGAGCTTCCCGCCAGCCGGCCCAGGGGCGCTGCACGACGACGTGCCAGCCGTCGCCGACCGGGCGGGTGCTGGTGATGGCGACCTCGCCGTCGGGACCGGTGCGGACCTCGGACGCGACGGCGACCGGCGGCTGGTCGTCACCGGCAATGCCCGGGATGGACCTCCCGGCGCGCTCGGGGCTGGTGTGAAACAGGACGAAGGCATTGGCGTCGACCAGGGCGAGGTCGGTTTCGTCGGGCTCGCCGAGGCGGTCGGCGACGAAGCGGCGCCAGTCGTTGGCCAGGCTGGTGGGAGCGATGTGGACGATCCCGGCGGTGACCCGGCCGTCGCGGCCACCGGCGGCGAAAACGAGGTCGGCGTAGCCGGTCTCGACATCGATCAGCGGGCCGGCGACGAGGGTCTCGCCGGGGCCGGCGAGGACGACGCGGCTGATCGCTGGCCGTACTTCGGTGGGAACCCGCGGCAGGATCGGGACCAGCGCGCTCCGGTCGCCGCGTTCGAAGTCCACCACGATCGCGAAGGGAGCAGGCACCTCTCCACCGGACGGCGCCTGGCGGAGCAATGCGAAGGCGTCGACCCGAATGGCGCGGGCGGCGACCGCGGTGGCGTCGGCGAGTCCGTCGTTGGTGGAGCGGGATCCGCCGAGCCGCGAGTTGTGATTGAGCAGCAGCGATCCGAAGGCGGCGGCGGCGAGCAGCACGACGAGCGGAATCGACACCAGCAGGGTTATCTGCGATGCCAGGCTGCGAAACTGGCGGTGGCGGCCGCGCCGGGGTCTGATCAAGGGATCGTGTTCCTTACCCGTTTCCCGCCGGACCGCGCCCGGCAACGCGTCGGGAGGCGATTGTACTCGCGACGCGGAAGGACGCCGCTTGCGCGACGCCCGTCCGGGAGGATGCATTGCCGGGGGAGACTAGCGAATATCCACGTCGCCGACCCCGAGTTCTATCCGTATATCGACTCGATTGGTGGCGGTGTCGTATCCCGGGCTGCGGTATTCGACATTTCGGCCGAAGACCCAGAAGCCGTCACCGTGACTGGAGTAGTGGTCGAAGCGGTCGTCGTCGACGCTGAAGCCGGTGACGCCGCCCTTGATGCGGATACGGGCCGCGACGCCTTCCGGGATCTCTACGTCAACGTCGCCGACGCCGACGGTCAGGGAGGCCTCGGTGCGCCCGGCGGAGGTGGGCAGGACAAGATCGATGTCGGCGACGCCGACGTTGATGTCGACATCGTTGACCCGTAGCTCGTTCATGTCGAGGTCGAGGCGGGCGACGCCGCCTTCGAAGTAGACCCCGGTCTCGAGCCCGCGGCTGAGGCCGAGTTCCCATTCTTCCCAGGGGCCTTCGGAGGTGTCGATATCGCCGATGTCCCAGTCGCGGTCGGCGAGCGGTGATTCGAGGTCGATCTCGAGGACGCGGCCAATGATGCGGCTGTCAACGGCGACGCGCCGGTCGCCGACGTGGAGGGAGTATTCTCCTTCCATGGCGCGGGTGGGATCGCTGCCGCCGAAGATGTTCACTCGCCCGAGCGGCAATTCCATCCGGATGCGCGATTGCTCGGCGGAGTCGCGGGGCACCGACTGCTGGTACACGTAGGTGGTGGTGTCCCAGCCGGTGGGGCCCATCACCCAGGCGGCGACCACCGCGCCAAACAGCGCGGCGAGGGCGACGCCGGACCCCAGGCGAGCGTCCCGGCGGGAGAGAACGAGGTTCAGTCCCGGGGCGATGATCAACACCGGCCAGAGGGGAACCAGGGCGAACCAGAAGCCCTCGGGCAGCCAGCCGGTGACCCCGGCCAGCAAGAGAACGCCGGCCAGCAGGACGAATCCGCCGAAGGCGAACCCGCGCCGGCGGCGCGGCCGTGCGTCGCTCATCGTTCTCTCCGATTAAACAGGATCAGCCCACCGAAGGCGATGATGATGACCGGCCAGATGCGGTCGAGGCGCATGAACTCGAACACATCGAGGCTGTTCATCAGGGCGATGCCGCCGATGACCAGCAGGATGATGCCCAGGATCATTCCGGCGCCGCCGCGTTGCTCGCCACCGCGGCGGGGACGACGCGGGTGCCGGCGACGGCGACGGGTGACGACGGGGCGGGCGCTCGAAGCGGTAGCGGGCGTGGAGTCTTCGCCGGTGGCTGCCCCGCCGGCTTCGTCGCCTTCTTCGGGAGGGTCGTCGCCGTCCTCCAGGGCCTCGTCGCCGTTCTCTTCGATGCCGTAGACCTGGTAGTAGGTGGGGGTGACGATGCCCATGGCGAGGTAGGCGAGGATGCCGACCCCGGCGGTGAGCACGCACATCAACACCCAGCCCAGGCGCACGAGCGAGACATCGACGTCGAAGTAGTCGGCAAGACCGCCGGCGACTCCGAATACCATCTTGTCCTGCTCGCTCCGATAGAGCCTTCGATCGTTCATGAAGATCCTCCTTCGCTGCGAGTTCTTTCTTGGCTCGTCCCAATTGCAGGTTCAGCGGGGCGCCGCGGCATCGCCATTCGGCCCTAACTTGCGGGGGCCGTGACTATGCCCATGGAACTAGTCCTTTGGGTCTAGACGGACAGGGGCGGGCGGGTTGGATTGGAGGGGGCGCGGGCGGGCTAGTCGGAGAGCGGCTTGCCGTCACGCTTGATGGGCGCGCGAAGCGGCGCGGGCGGGAGAGAGCGATGCCGCCGGGTCGAGGCTAGTCCGAGAGCGGCTTGCCGTCCCGGTAGACGGCGCCGTTGGGGCCTTCAGGAGGCAGCAGGGCGAGTTGCAGGACGGTCTCGGTGTCCCGCTCCCGATACCTCTTGCCAGGGCGCAGGCAGACGGCGTTGGCCTTGATATCGGCGCCGTCGGCGTCGGCGGCCGCCAGCGTGCGCGAGGCGGCCAGCGCGCCGGCGGCGGGGATGTGGCGGTCGGAACGCGCGCCGGCGTTGGCCGGCAGCGCGGCATCAGCGGCCAGGGTGACGATGCGCCCGTAGCCGCCCCGGCGCATGACCTCCACAAAGCCACGGCCGGTGTTGAGGGCCCGGGCGGCGTCGGCGGCCAGCGGATCGATGGCTTCATCGATGGGCGGGGTGGAGTAGGCGTTGACCAGGATGTCGGCCCGGCCGAGGGCGGCCGCGACGAACCCGACGGCGCGGCCGATGCTGCGGAGGTCGTCGGGGTCCAACTGCACGTAGAGGACGCTG
>CAYYTN010000167.1:4973-5754 GCA_964474495.1 uncultured Chloroflexota bacterium | reverse complement strand
CAGAGCGGCGCCACCGCCACCTCGATCACCGCCCAGTCGTCCACCGCCCGCGGCGGTTCCAGCTCCGCCGTCTGGATGCTGCCGTCCCCCGGAAACACCACCTGCCGCATCGATACTCTCCCCATGCTGCCGCCGGCGTCCCACCACCGGCCACCGCCATGCTCGCCCCCACCGCCGACCGCGTCAAACGTCGCCCGCCCCGCGCTATCCTTACCCGCCCGCTCCACCAGCCGGAGGCCCGCCCCCATGTTCACCGGAATCGACCACGTCGCCTACCGCGTCCGCGACCTCGATGCCAGTCTCCGCTTCTACCGCGATCTCCTGGGCTTCGAGTTGCTCCTCGTCCACGACCGCGACGGCGCCCCCTGGCTCCACTACCTGCGGGTCAGCGACAATACCTTCCTCGAGCTTTTCGCCGGGGGCAAGCATCCGCTCGAAATCGACGAGCACACCATCGGCCCCATGCACCTCTGCCTGCGCACCGACGACCTGGACGCCACCCTCCGTCAACTCGACGCCCGCGGCCTGCCGATCGACGGCCAACCCAACGCCGGCCCCCTCGGCAACCGCAACTTCTGGATCGAGGACCCCGACGGCAACAGCATCGAGATCGTCCAGCACCTGCCCGGCAACCGGATCGAGCAGGCCCTCGTCCAGCGCTAGCACGCCATCCCGCCCATAGAACTCGGCCGCGTGGTCAGGACCGTCCGCGCGGTGCTGATCCTCCCGGGCGTCTTCCTGTAGCCGCGCCGGTCGCTCGGACCGCCGCCCCCCCCCCCCC
>CAYYTN010000167.1:2111-4963 GCA_964474495.1 uncultured Chloroflexota bacterium | reverse complement strand
TCGTTTGGCTGCGGCGGCGGGACTCGAACCTGCAACCCTTCGGTTAACAGCCGACGGCTCTACCATTGAGCTACCGAGGAATGTCTACTCGTAATTATCGGTCACCGGCCCGTGCGGTCAACCACCTCGCCGAAATACCGCCCGCCGCCGGGCTCTTTCCTCATTCCGCCATCCGCTCTTCGGCCCGCCAGAGCTTGATGTCCGTCACCCCCACCAGCGGCGCCGCGCACTCCCG
The DNA here is from genome assembly GCA_964474495.1 of uncultured Chloroflexota bacterium. Classification (GTDB taxonomy): domain Bacteria; phylum Chloroflexota; class UBA11872; order UBA11872; family VXNJ01; genus JASLPR01. Next base: position 4,728 of record CAYYTN010000167.1, on the reverse strand, counting down.
GGCCAGGTCCCGCAACCCCTCGCCGTGCAGCATCGCGCCGTCCGCTCCCTGGGCCTCCGAGATCAAAGCCGCCGGGTACAGCCCGGCGATGCCCAGCAGGTCCACCGCCCCTTCCGTGTGGCCCATGCGGCCGAACACTCCGTCGGCGTCGGCGCGCAGCGGGAATACATGCCCGGGCATCGTGAAGTCCGCCAGTTTCGCCCGCGGGTCCAGCAGCGCCCGCACCGTCAGCGCCCGGTCCACCGCCGAACTGCCGGTGGTCGTACCGGCCCGAACATCCACCGACATCGTGAACGGCGTCGTGTAGCGCGAAGTGTTGCTCTCGGCCATCATCGGGATTCCCAGTTCGTCCAGGCGCGCGCCCGTCATCGGCAGCGTCGCCAGCGTCCGGCAGCGCTCCGCCATCAGCGTGAAGTGCCGGGCCTCCACGAATTCCGCCGCCACCACCAGGTCCCCCTCGTCCTCGCGGTCCGCCTCGTCCACCAGCATCACCAGACCACCGGCGCGCAGCGCCGCCACCGCCGCCTCCACCCTGCTGCGAGAGTCCTTCACCGGCCGATCTCCACCAATCAATGCTCCCGTTCAACTCAATCCGGACGCCGCCGAAACCGCCTCCAACTCCTCCCCGCTCCGTCCGCGGCGGGCGTAATAATAGGCCAATTCCCCTCCGCGCCCCACCCTTCGCCACGATGATTTCTCGGGCGCCGGCCGGGGGTTTCATATACTCATCCCGCCCACCCGTCATGTATTCACCCCCAACCCGTTCGGAGCTTTCCCGTGTCAGAGGTTTCAGTGCTCCTCAGCGTCGACGAAGCCGTCGGGCGCGTCCTCCTCGCCTTCAGTCCCCTCGAAACCGTCCGGGTATCCCTATCCGACTGCTACGGCCTGGTCCTGTCCGAGGATGTCCTGGCGAAGCACGACGTCCCGATCGACGACAACTCCGCCTACGACGGCTACGGCGTCCGTGCGGCCGACATCGCCGCCGCCGGTGCCGATAATCCGATCCGCCTGCGCGTCGCCTACGACCTGGCCGCCGGCTACGTCGGCGACGCCCCGGTCGGCCCGGGTGAGGCCGTCCGCATCATGACCGGCGCGCCCGTCCCCGACGGCGTCGACACCGTCATCGGCTTCGAGTACACCGATCGCGAGGACTGGGGCAAGCTCGGCACCGACCCGCGCGGCGACTCCGACCAGGACCGCGCCTTCGTCAACGTCGTCGCCGTCGAAGAGGAGGGCGAGAACATCCGCCTGGCCGGCGAAGACATCGCCGCCGGTGACGTCGCCCTGCCGATGGGCACCGTGCTGCGCGCCGGCGCCATCGGCGTGCTGGCCTCGCTGGGAATCTCGCAGGTCCCGGTCCACCGGCGTCCCCGCGTCGCCGTGGTGCCCACCGGCGATGAAGTCCTGGAAGTCGACGAAGACATCCAGCCCGGCAAAGTCCGCAACAGCCATGCCTGGGCCCTGGCCGGGCTGGTCGATCACTACGGCGCCGAAGCGAAGCGCTATCCGATCGTTCCCGACAACGTCGCCGATGTCCGCGCCGCCCTGGCCCTGGCCGCCGCCGAAAACGACCTCATCTTCACCATCGGCGGTGTATCGATGGGCGACCACGACCTGGTCAAGAACGTCGTCGGCACCGACGGCGACGCCGACTTCTGGCAGATCGCCATGCGCCCCGGCAAACCACTGTTGTTCGGCGACATCGACGGCACCCCCACAGGCACTACGACGAGTTGTGCAATCCGGTCTCCGGGCTGGTCGTCTTCGAGCAGTTCGGGCGCCCCGCGGTGCTCAAGATGCTCGGCCGCGATCGACTGGAGAAACCCACCGTCTCCGCCATGGCCCGCACCGATCTGCCGGGCGCCGGCAAACGCCGGATGTTCGTGCGGGTCCGCGTCGCCCGGGTCGGCGACGGCTACGAATGCTGGACCACCGGCGAGCAGGGTTCCGGGATCATGACCTCGATGGCCTTCGCCGACGGCCTGGCCATAGTTCATGAGGACATCGAGATGGTCAAAGCCGGCGACACGGTCACCGTGCAGATCCTCGATTGGACCGAACTCGGCTAGCTACCCTCCGCCGCGAAGATGTGAATCCGGCTGGCGCCCCGACCTATATAATCGTGATCCGCTTCCGGGCGTGTAGCTCAGCTGGTTAGAGCGCACGGTTCACATCCGTGAGGTCACAGGTTCGACTCCTGTCACGCCCACCAGGTCATCCCACCCGCGCCCCGGGCTACTCCCGCCCTACCGTCGAAACCGGTCGCGCCCCTTCGGCTGGCGATAGCGATTCCGGTTCGCCTCCCTTCTCTCTGCGAATGATTCGTCCGGTTCTGCCATGTCGCCTTCCACACCCCCATGAATCTTGAGCCTGCGAAAGGCCCGCAACCACATGGCGATATAGAAGGCCTGGGCGCCGAGCAGGACCCGCGCCGCCTGCTATGCACTGCAATCGTAGATGGCCTTCGCCGCCAGGACCGCCCCCACGACGAACCAGATGAATCCGAGTCCCAGGATCGCCAAATCTCCGCCGAGCTCGACGAAGTTCGGAATGGTCACGATCGCGGTCGCGCCCATGGTCGGGGCCGAAGCAAAACCCAGTGCCCTGAATAGGTTGC
>CAYYTN010000167.1:282-2094 GCA_964474495.1 uncultured Chloroflexota bacterium | reverse complement strand
TCCCGCGGGCGCCCACAGGACCGCGAAGCCGAACTTCGTGAACGGGGCTTCCTCCTCCGGGCTGAAGAACCCCGCCAGCCCCGCCACCAGCGCCGGGAACACATAGATCACCACCGCCTGCCGCGTCGCCGCCCCGTCCCCCGCCACCTCGCGATACACCGACGCGTCCAGCCGCAGCACCCGCCATATCCGCCCGGGAAATGTCACCCGTGCCTCCCGCCCGGTTCAGCGATCAACTCGCCGGGCTGTCACCATCTGACTGCCTCCGCTAGAACAACCCGTAGCCGGTACCGAACATGATCCCAACCGCCCACATGACCAGGATGAAACCCACGATGGAGACGATTCCGGTGGCCACCGCCTCACCCGTCGTTACCCGGGCGCCCTCGCGCACCGCGACTATCCACGTGACCAACATCCAGATCGCCACCAGGAACCGCAAGAGCCCGCCGAAGAACAGCACGAATCCGAACACCGTCAGGAGTCCCGGGCTCCGCGCGAATCCCAGCGGCCGCAACAGATTCTGGTAACTGACCCCGGACCCAAACATCATGCGTACGACCAGGTAGGTCACAAACGTCATGATCGCCCAACCGACCAGCGAACTCACGATCCCGCTCGCCAGGCCGGAGAAGACCCCGCTGCTGTAAAAGCCGATCGCGCTGCCGATCCCGCTGGCCACCGCCGCCAGCGCCACCACCAGCATCGCTTCGGTCGTCGCCGTCTCGTCCTCCGCCACTTCCCGGTACAGCAGCGGATCCAGCCGCGCCGCCCGGAGCATGCGATTCACCAACGAATTTCGGGGCTGCGTCGCCATCCTGCGCCGATCCTCTCGCTACGCCGACTCGGTCACAGCATGGACTCTTCGGCCGCCGGACACCACCGATCCCGACCGCCGTCCGGGACTCAGGTGGTGAAGCTGGGCAGCATTCCCAGGGCCAGCAACACGAGGAGCTGTACCACCAACCACACCGCCCAGGCCGCCAGTGTGGCGATCATCGCCCTTGTGCTGGAGATACGCAGCGTCCGCGCCGTCGCCGCCATCCCCGCCGCCACGATCCAGACCATCGGCACCGCGAACGCCACGAAACTCAACGCCCGCAGCCAGATCACGACCTGCAACATTCCCGGCGCAAACGCCCAGCCAAGCCCACGGAACAGCCCGCCGAAGGTCCCCTCCCCGCCCAGCCCCCAGCGGCCCAGCGCGTACGCCGCTCCCGCCAGCACCGGCCAGCTCACCACCCACACCAGCGGCGCGCGCCACAGGTTTTCCAGCAGCGCATCCGCCGCGACGTTGCGGCCCGGGTACTGTCCCAGCGTCCCCGCCACCCCGCTCGCCACCACGATCAGCAGCGCCGGCCAGACCAGCCGCGCGTCCCGGGCGCACTCGTCATACAGCTTCGGATCAAGCGTAGCCGCCTGGATCAGTTGCCGCAGAAACCTTCTCACTCGATCCCTTTCGTTCCGGTCGCCGGCTAGGGCGTGAAGTCGCTGTCCGCCCGCACCCGCTCCGCGAACGCCGCCAGCAGCGCCGCCGTCGCGTCGGCGTCCGCCAGCGAGATCACCTCCGACGGCGAATGCATGTAGCGCAGCGGCACCCCCACCAGCCCCGTCGCCACCCCGGCCCTTGAGACCTGGATCGCGTTCGCGTCGGTGCCGGTGCCGCGCGATTCCGCCTCCACCTGCACCTCGATCCCGGCGTCCGCCGCCGCCGCGAACAGCATCTTCTCCACCACCGGGTTGATGTTCGCGCCGCGCGCGATCACCGGGCCGCCGCCCAACTTCACATCGCCCACCGTCTTCTTGTTCATA
>CAYYTN010000167.1:0-272 GCA_964474495.1 uncultured Chloroflexota bacterium | reverse complement strand
CCCGGCGAGTCGGTCGCGTGGGTCACATCAACCGCCACCGCCACCGTCGGGTCGACGCTGAACGCGCTGGTCGTCGCGCCGCGCAGACCGATCTCCTCCTGCACCGTCGCCACCGCCACCACCGCCGCGTCGAGCTTCCCGGGCCGCGCCCGGCGCAGCGCCTCGGCCACCACCCAGGCCCCGACCTTGTTGTCGAACGCCCGCGCCACGGCAAGGTCATCCTGCAGTTCCTGCATACCCAGGTCATAGGTCACCGCGTCGCCCACCCGCAC
>CAYYTN010000166.1:0-5756 GCA_964474495.1 uncultured Chloroflexota bacterium | reverse complement strand
TTTCCAAACCGCTGTCCGGAGGTTCGATCCTGGCTGGCCACCGCGCCCAATCCATCCCGCCGCACCGCGTGGCTCTGACCGTATTGCTGGCCGGTCTCGCCCTGGCCCTCTTCGCCGCCTGCGGCGGCAATCCCGTAGTCGCCGTTCCCACCCCCGCTCCCAGCCCCACTCCCGACCCCGAAATCGAGCTGGGCCGCGCCGTCTACGCCGCCAACTGCGCCGCCTGCCACGGAGCCTCCGGCGAGGGCGAAGCCGACTGGCGGACGCCGCGCCCCGACGCCACCGTCGGCGCCCCGCCGCACGATTCCACCGGGCATACCTGGCACCACGCCGACGGCCAGCTTTTCGAGATCGTCACTCGCGGCGGTCAACTCTTCAACAGCCCGACCTTCCAGAGCCGCATGCCGGGCTTCGGCGACCTCCTCAGCCCCGCCGAAATCCGCGCCGTCCTCGAGTACATCAAGACCTTCTGGGGTCCGCGCGAACTGGCTTCACAGACCCGGATGAGCCAGCAGCTGCCCTACCCCGACCCGTAACCCCGCCCGCCGCCGCTAGGCGAACCGCTCGTAGCGCATCAATTCCAGATCGAATGCCGGCTCGTCGCCGCAGATCAGGTCCGCCACGATCTCCCCGGTCACCGGCCCCACCGCCATCCCGATCATCGCGTGGCCGGCGGCGATCACCAGGTTCTCCCACTTCGGTGTCCGGCCGATAACCGGCAGCCCGTCCGGCGTGCAGGGCCGCATGCCCCGCCAGGTCTCGATCGGGTCCAGGTCGTCGAACCCCTCCAGGTACTGCCCGGCCGCTCGCCGCACCGCCGCCACCCGCCGCCGGTTGATCGAGAAGTCCATCCCGGCCAGCTCCAGCGTCCCGGCCACCCGCACCAACGGCCCGATCGGGTTGATCGCCGCGTGGGCCTCGGCCAGCAACAGCGGGATGTCCAGGAAGCCATCCGGCCGCTGGAAGGTGAGGCTGTAGCCTTTCGCCGGTTGAATCGGCAGTTTCAGGCGCAGGTCGCGCACCACCCCCGGCGACCACGCCCCCGCCGCCAGCACCACCTGGGCGGGGCGAAACTCACCCTTGGTCGTCTCCACGGCGGTGATCCGCCCGCGGCCCGTCGTGAAACCGATGGCCTCGGTCCGTTCCAGGAAGGTCGCCCCGGCCGCCTCGGCCAGTCCCGCCAGCCCGGTCACGAACTTCGCCGGATTCACCCGCGCGTCCTCCGGGAAGCGCACCCCGCCCGCCACGCCGCCGCGCAGATTCGGCACGATCGCGCGCAGCGCGTCGGCGTCCAGGACCTCAAACGGCAGCTCGTCCACCTGGAAATGCGCCGCCGCCGCCGCCCCCTCCGCCAGCGCCGCGCCCGAGCGATAGACGTGGATCACGCCCTCCCGGGCGTAGTCACAATCCATCCTCGCCAGCTCCGTCCACTCGTCACACAGCCGCCGCCCGGCCAGCTTCAGCGACCGCAACAGCGGCACCGCCGCGTGCGCCTGCTGCTCGTTGGCGGCGGTCCGGAAGCGCCGCAACCACGAAATGAGCGCCGGATCCGGGCGCGGCTTGATGTAGAACGGGCTGTCCCTGTCCAGCATCCAGCGCAGGCCCTGGGACAAAACGCCCGGGGCGGCCAGCGGCATACTGGAGCTCGGCGCGATCAGCCCGGCGCTCCCGTATGAGCAGCCCGCCCCAACCTCCCCGGCATCGATCGCCACCACCTTGCGTCCCCGCTCCGCCAGCGCGTAGGCCGTCGCCACTCCCACCACCCCCGCCCCCACCACCAGCACCTCGGGTTCTCGCTCCACGACCATCACCTCGCTCGTTTCGGGGCCGGCGCCCTTGCGGGCCGAAATATAGCCCATTGGCCCCGGCCCCGCCGCGATCGGCCCCCCGCGACGCCATCCGAAATCGGCCCGTGCGCCGACCGTTCCAATCGGACCGCCAGCCTCCTCCGACCGGGTATAGACTTGCCGCGCATTTCGCGGCTACAAGGCGTCAAACCAGCCGCCCGAGCGGCCATCACCTGGCTCCCCGGCGGACCACAAATCAGGAGGAAGAGAATGGGATCGAAGGTCTGGACGATGGATCGGCGCAGCCTGTCCCCCGACACCGGTTTCGTCCCGCAGACCGGCACCCTCTTCGACGCCGCCGGCTTCGACAAACTCATCAAGCCCGGCGACGTCGTCGCCATCAAGATCCACTGCGGCGAGTGGAACAACACCGCCTACCTGCGCCCCGTCTACGCCCGCATGGTCGCCGACAAGGTCAAAGAACTCGGCGGCCGTCCGTTTGTCACCGACAGCTGCACCCTCACCTACTCGCCCTATCCCGGACGATCCGTCGGGCTCGACCTCATCGACACCGCCGAGCGCAACGGCTTCAGCTCCGCCACCCTGGGCGTTCCCTTCATTTCGGCCGACGGCTTCGCCGGCACCGACGATGTGGTCGTCCCCCTTCCCGAGGGCTACATCCTCCAGGAGGCCTTCATCGCCAAGGCCATCGCCCTGGCCGACGTCATGATCGTCCTCACCCATTTCAAAGGCCACCCGTTGGGCGTCATCGGCGGCTCCATCAAGAATCTCGGGATCGGCTGCCAGTCCAAGCGCGGCAAGTTCAACGTCCACATGGGCCGGCACCCCGAGTACGGCTTCGGCAACCAGGCCCACCTTCCATCCCGAGCACGTCCCCCAGGATTTCCTCGATCTCATCCCCGACACCTGCCTCCACGGGGCCTACTCGCGCCGCAACGGCGTTGCCGAATGGGACCCTGACAAGTGCGACGGCTGTATGGGATGCGTCGGCGGCATGATCCGCATCGGCGCCTGGGAGATGAGCGGCGAAAACCTGCGCGCCTTCAACGCCGCCTGTGCCGACGGCGCGCTGGCGGTCAACAAGGCCCTGGACGGCAAGATCGGCTACCTGAACCTCGGCCTGGACGTCTCACCGTCCTGCGACTGCGTGGGCCACGCCGACATTCCCATCACCTCGCACCTGGGCATCTTCTCCAGCCACGATCCGGTGGCCATCGACAAGGCCTGCCTGGACAAGGCCATCGAGTTGCCCGGTATGCCCGGCTCCAACGCCGAGGATTGGGGCGTCCAGGAACCCGGCGATCACAAGTTTGAAATGACCTCGGCGCTGATGCCGGAAGCCGGCATCACCGAGGAGATCCAGCTCAACACCGGCGTTGAAATCGGACTCGGGTCCATGGACTACGACCTGGTCGAGGTGCCCGGCTCCGGCGACGGCAACGAGTACGGGTTCTCGCCCGACCGGCGGCCGCCGGCGGTGCGCTTCGCCAAGATGTACGCGAAGGAGAACCCGTTTCCGAGCGAGCGCCACGACGGCCGCGGCTTCGACCGCCGGCCGAAGGTGGACCTGGTCAAGGTCGCCGGCCCGCTGCCGCCGCAGTAGCACCCCGGGTACCCGGCTATCCGCCGCCCGGCGACGGCCCGCAACGCCGCCGCCGGGGAGACCGGTCGTCCGGGTCCTCTTCAGTTTCATGGTCGCGAGCCCGGCCCCTCGGTCCTTTACCAACCGTTTACCTTTCTCGCCCGCGGGCCTAACAACCAGCCTCGATCATTCCTTCGATGAACCTGCCGGAAGTTCCGGCGCAGCCTCGAAAGGACCCGCTCCCATGACCCTGCGCAAGCGCATCGCCGCCCTCAGCGGCGGCCTCCTCCTGGCCGCCGCCTTCGCCGTCCCGGTACTCGCCGACGACGGCGGCGCCCGACCCGACATCGCAGACCTGCCGCTCGAGATTCAGGCCGCCATCGCGGTCGCGCAGGAAGATCACGAGGAGGCCCGCGAGGCCCGGGCCGCCGTCCACGAAGTCATGCTCGAAATCCGTGCCCTGTTCGACGCCGTCGACGATCGCGCCGATGTCGACCAGGAGCAACTGGCCGAACTCCGCGCCGAAGTCGAGCGGCTGGAAGGAATCGCCCGCACTGAGATGGATGAGGCCCGCGCCGCCCGCGAGTACGTCCACACTCTCATGATCGAGGCCGGCTACGACGTGCCGGCAGACCGCCCCGACCGCCCTGACCGCCCCGATCGCGGCGATGGTGAAGGCCGGCCCCCGCGCGGCGACCACGGCGGCGGCGAGCGCGGCGAACGTGGCGATCGACCCGGCCACGGCGGCGAGCGCTTCCCCGACGGCGCCCGCCCCGACGGCTTCCCCGGCCGTGGCGGCAACGCCAACCCGGCCCTCTAGCCCGCTCCCCCCGGGCTCTCCCCCCGATCCGGGCCTTCCGCGCCCGGGTCGGGGCCCGGCGGGGAATACCCGCCCCGGACAACCGGCGGCCCTTTTTGACCCGTCGCAGGACCGGTGACAGAATCGCGGGCCAGCGTCGATTGCCCCGAAAGAGATGCGAAATGGCCCAGCCGAACATCCTGTTGATCGTCACCGACCAGCACGCCCTGCACGCGGTCGGCTGCTACGGCGACACCCAGTGCCAGACCCCCAACACTGACTCCCTGGCTGCCGACGGGGTCCGCTTCACCCGCGCCTACACCCCCACCTCGCTCTGTTCGCCGGCGCGCACCAGCCTGCTCACCGGCCTGCTGCCCCACAACCACGGCGTCACCTACAACTCCGATTACATGCCCTTCAGCGTCGAGCAAATGGGCATCGGCCGCGAGCTGTACTCGACCCACCTGGCCGAGCGGGGCTACCGCCTCGGCTGGTCCGGCAAATGGCACGTCGGCCTGGCCAACCTGCCCCAGGACCTCGGCTTCGAGGGCTTCAGCATCCCGGGCTACGGCGACTTCTGGCACTGCGCCGAATACGACGATTTCCTGGCGGAGAAAGGGCTGGAGAAGCCACCGCGGGTCCGCGAGTTCACCTCCCGCGGCAGCCTCGACGACCTAGAGTTCAAGGACGCCTCCGGCTACGTCGAAGGCCCGGCCGAGGCCTGCCCGAGCCGTCTGGTGGCCGACCGCGCCATCGAGTTGATCGAGAAGTACGCCGACGGCGACGAGCCCTTCTTCCTCAACTGCAACATCTGGGAGCCCCACGCCCCCTACCAGCCCTCCGAAGAATTCAAGGACATGTACGACCCGGCGACCATCGAGCCCTGGGCCAGCTTCGAGGACGATCTATCCGACAAGCCGACGATGTACCGCATCCACCTGGAGAGTTTCTGTCCCCAGGCCGCCGCGGCCCCCTGGTCCGACTGGGCGCAGGCGATCGCCCGCTACTGGGAGTCCGCGACGATGGCCGACATGGAGATCGGCCGCGTAATCGACGCCCTCAAGGCCTCCGGCAAATACGACGACACGATGGTGATTTTCACCGCCGACCACGGCGAGACGGTCGGCATCCACGGCGGCGCCTTCGACAAGGGCACCATGGCCTACGAAGAGCTGTATCACATCCCGATGATCGTCAAGCTGCCGGGCTCGGAGCACGCCGGCGAGACCCGCGACCAGCTGGTGAGCCTCCTGGACCTCACCGAGACCTTCTGCGAAACCGCCGGCACTAGCATGCAGCGCACCGACGGCCGCAGCCTGCTGCCGATCCTGGCCGACGACAACGCTCCGTGGCGCGAGCACCTGGTTTGCGAAGACCACGGCCACCGCATCCCCTACGGCGTCCGCATGATCTGGTGGGAACGCTGGAAATACGTCCTCAACGGCGGCGACATCGACATGCTCTACGACCTGGAAGCCGACCCCCACGAGATGCACAACCTGATCCGCGACGAAGCGCATTCGGACGTGCTCGCCGAACTCCGCAAGCGCATGATCCAGGACCTCGC
>CAYYTN010000165.1:0-5764 GCA_964474495.1 uncultured Chloroflexota bacterium | reverse complement strand
AGTCATGCAGATGATCGGAGATGGCGACGATGGCGTCGGCGCGGCGGGCGGCCCAGAGGTGGAGACGGCGGGCGGGGCCGGAACGGGGCAGGGTGTGGACCTCGAAGACGAACCGGCGGTCGCGACGGCGGGACAGCAGGCCCATGACGGTGAGGACGAAGAGATCGCGGGAGTAGATGACGCCGCCGGGCAGGCGGGCGACGAAGAGGAAGGCGGAGAAGGCGAAGGTCCAAGTGGGCGAGCAAGGGGAAGGGGAAACGGTTGAGGGAGGGCCAGTCGATGGTGACGCGTTTGACCGCGTCGACGCAGGGCAGGCCGACCAGACCGAACGCGCGCGGCACGTCGTAGTAGTCGAAGGGGTCGCTGACGGACTGCATGGCGGCGGTGTTGGCGCGGCGGGGGAAGACGACGCGGACATCTTCGTAGACCTCTTTGAAGGCGACGGCCATCTGGACGATCTGGATCGCGTGGGCCTTCTCCCCGGGGATGCGGGCGTTGGCGACGACGGTGAGTCGCGGGGCGGGCCGGTCGGTCGGGTTAGAGCTCAAAGCGTATCCGGATGGTCGCCGGCGCGCCCCGGGGGTGGAAGGTGACGCGGGCCGGGCCGGTGTCCCAGTCGCAGTCGGGCTCGCAGAGCAGATCGCGGGCGCCGGGCGGAGGGCGGTAGTTGATCGGAGCGTCGCAGTCACCGGCGGTGAGCGTCTCGTCGACCAGCAGGCGGTCGTCGGCGAGTTCGTAGCGACGCCGCAGGGTGATCCCAGCCAACGGCTCGCCGCCGAGCCCGGCGAGTCCGGCCTCAATCTGAACGCCGCCGGCCAGAACTTCGATGCCGTACCCGGGCCAGTGGCGGCTATGGGCGACCGGGGCCAGGGCGGTGGCGCCTTCGGCCCGAAGGTCGGCGGCGAGGGCCCGGAGGCTGTCGAACGGGCGGCCGGACTTGAGGCGGGTGCGGGCGGCGTAGAGGCGAAAGCGGAGATCGCGCCCGGGACGGTTTTCACGGAGGTAGGAGTCGATGTTGGATCGGATGTCGGAGCCGGCGGCGACGAACCAGCCGGGGATCTGGCGATCGGGGGCGGTCCAGCGCTCGACCCGGTTGCGCCAGCCGTCGCGGCGGCGACCGAGATAGACGAGTTCGCCGCCGCCGGCGCGGGCTCCGTAGAGCAGGTTGCGCGGGCCGGGCGCGACCGCGATCAGGGCGCAGGCTTCAAGGGTCTGGAGGCGGATGAGGCCGGCGTCGGGGTAGACGCGGGGGGCGGCAGGGGCGAGTTGGTGGGCCGGGGCCGGGTCGGGGACGAGTGGCGCGAGTTCGGCCGCGCGGGCCAGCCAGGCGAGGTCGGCGGTGTGGAAATGGCGGCAGTTGAATCCCCGGGCGCCGGCCGGCACGCCGCGAAAGGCGCCGTCTTCGTCGCGGGTTTCCAGCAGCCGGCCGGAGAGGTTGGCAAGGACATCTTCGTCCGGACCGTCCGGCGCCAGCGCCGCGATCGCGTAGAGGTCGTAGGGGTGGCTGCCGGCCTCCAGCGGCCCCTGCCAGAACCAGGGCTTTGCATCGAGCGTCAGCGGCTTGAATCCCTCCGGGGTGATCGCGGCGAGCAAGAATTCGAGCCCGCGCTGGAAGCTGTCGGCGAACGCGTCGGGTTCGTCGCACATCAGGCGGGCGTGGCCGGCGAAGGCTAGGTGGCGGGATTGGTAGTAGACGCTGGCGCCGCCAGCGCCGGCGGGCAGGCCGTGATCGGCGGCGGAGGGGTGGTAGGGGAATGAGCCGTCGGGATTCTGGTCGCCGAAGGATACCTCCAGCGAGCGCATGACGGCATCCTTCCAGGCGGCGTTGCCGGTCAGCCGGTAGGCCGAGGCCAGGCCCATGGCCCCCCAGAGGCGCTGGTTGGTGACCTCCTTGGTGACGGCGGCGTTGGCCAGGTAGGTGTCGCAGTGGCGAGCGATGGTGGCCTCGAGCCGCGTGCGCAGATCGTCATCCACCCGGTCGGGGAATTGGAGGAGGAAGGTGGCCAGAGCGTCGATGCAGTCGCCGCCGTCGATAACGCTGGTGGACATGTTGTTGGGGTCGAGTCGCCCGGGATGGAAGATCCAGGCGCCGTGCTCGGGGTCGGGGGCCAGGCGGGCGTCGGTGGTGAGGGCGCGGCTCAGGGCGCGCTGGAAGTAGCGGTCGTCGCCGGTGGCGGCGTGGAGCGCGCAGTCGATCACGACGGAGCGAGCCGAGCGCCCGGTGTGGTCGAGGCGGTGTTCGGGACAGACCAGGCGGCCGTCGGCGGTGGTGGCGCCGTGGAGGTAGTCGGACACGCCGGCGAGGACCTCGCGGACCTCCGGTAGCAGCCGCCCGGTGAAGGGCGGGGCGGGCGCGGTGGCGCTCACGCTAGGTGCGCTCCCCGACCTTTTCGGCGGGCACGCCGGCGACGATGGTGTAGGGCTCGACGTCGCGGGTGACGACCGAGCGGACGGCGATGACCGCGCCGTCGCCGATGGTGATGCCGGGCAGGACGACGACGTCGCTGTAGATCATGACGTCGGCGCCGATGGTGACCGGGGCGGTCTTGACCGGCGAGTCGAGGATCGGGACCTCGCGGGAGTCGGTCTGGTGGGTATGGGTGTAGATGCTGCAGGCGCGGCCGATGTGGGTGCCGGCGCCGATGGTGATGTCGGCGGAGCAGTCCAGGTGGCAGTCCGAAAGGATTTGTGAGCCGACCCCAACCGCCAGGGTCGACGCGCCGCCGACCTCACCGTCGCGGCCGACGCGGACATCGCGCTTGATTTCGGCGCCGTCGGCGAAGTCCAACTCAACTCCGCGCGGGTAGTAGAACCGCGGATGGATGGCGACGTCCTCACCAATCTGGACGCCGGGCTGCAACGACAGGGCGAAGTGGCGCAGGGCGACGACGCGGTTCTGATAGGCCGGGAGCAACTCGATGTCCGGCAATTGCAGGACCAGGCGGGCGAAGAGGCGGACCATCAGGGGATTCATGAGACTCTACTTTCGTTATCGATTGCGGCGAGATCGACGGAGCGGCCGTCGGCCAGGGTGCGGAATACGTCTACCAGGCGGTCGGCAAAGCCTTCGAGGCCGTGGAAGCGCTCGACTCGATCGGCGAGGTCGGCGGCGATCCGCCGGCGCTCGTCGGGATCGTCGAGCAGACGTACGATACGCGCCGCCAGCGCCATGGGATCGGCCCCCACGAAGGACAGTTTGCCCGCATGGGCGCCAAACAGGGGAGTGAAGGAGGGGTTGTTGGTGAGGACCGGGACCCCGGCGGCCAGCGACTCGAGGGCGCTCTTATCCATAGCCGGAACGGCGCGGCAGGAGACGGTGAGGGTGGAGCGGGCATAGAGCGCCGGCATGTCGGCGCCGGGGACGCCGCCGCGGAAGGTGACGCGGTCGGCGAGTCCGAGCGCGGCGGCCTCGCGCTTGAGTCCGGCGACGTACTCGCGGTCGGCCGGGTAGAAGGGCTCGCCGGCGATCTCCAGGACCGGCCGGGTCGGGTGGTCGCGGAGGGCGGGAGCGCCGAGGGCGCGGATGGTGAGTTCGACCTGCGCGCGGCGAAGGAGATGAGCGGCGGGGTGGCGGGGGGGACGGTGGCGGCGCGCAGGCGGGCGGTGTCGATCCCGTGGCCGATGACGGCGGGGCCGGCGCCGGCAACCGGGTAGCTGTCGGCGGAGGCGGTGATCGGCAAGTCGATGAGGCGGTTGGCCAGGCGCAGCGCGCGGGTGTGGCCGTGGCTGGTGTACCAGACGGTCAGGGGCCGGCGGCGGAGCTTGCAGAAGGGCCAGGCGAGCAGGGCGAAGGCGGGGACCATGTGCGCGAAGACCACGTCGACGCGACCCCGGACGAAAAGGCGGAGGAGGTGCCACAGCAGGCGGAGGAGGACCAGGAAGCGCGAGTCGGTCTCGGTTTTGCGCAGCGGCACGACGGTGACGTTGGCCGGGAGGTTGTGATCGCGGGCGCGGGAGGCGAGGACCGTGACGTGGTCGCAGCGGGCGGCGATGGCGGCAGCCCAGTCGTGGGCGACGCGCATGTTGGAGCTGTTGGGGTCGAGTTCCTGGGTGATCATCAGGACGTTCATGCGGTGCGCCGGCGCTCCTGTTCCTCGGCCAGGCGGACGTAGGCCTGGGCATAGTTGTCCAGCGTGACCTGGCGATCGAGGGGTTGCACGGAATCGTGACCGAGGCGGGCCATGCGGGCGCGGGCAACCGGGTTATCCAGGACCTCGAGGACGGCGGTGGCGATGTCGGCTGGCTCCCAATCGACGATGCGGCCGGTGAGACCGTCGTCGATGAGTTCGGGTACGAGGCCGACGGGGGTCGATACGACGGGGGTGCCGCAGGCCATGGCCTCGAGAACGACCCGCGGACCGCCCTCGGAATAGGACGTGCAGAGGAGCAGCCGGGAGCGGCGGTAGCGGTCAGCAAGATCGTCGGGGGTCTCGACCCAGCGGCGAATCTCGAATCGGTCGCTGAGGCCACGGCGGTCGATATCGGCGCGCAGGCCGGCGGCGCCGGGTCCGTCGCCGACGACCAGGAAGCGGACTTCGGGTCGCGCGCGGGCAACGATGGCGGCGGATGCGGCCAGCAGGTCGAGTCCCTTGTTCGGGTCCAGCCGGCCACAAAAGATGACGTCCCAGGCCGGCTCGGCGGACTCGTCGGGATGGAAAACGGTGAAATCCAGGTAGGCCGAGGGGAGGACCCTGATCTTGTCGGCGGGGACGCCCCAGTCGCGAAAGAGAGCCGTCATCTGGACGTTGTTGACGGCGCGGAAGGCGGTGACGTGGCGGCGGGCGCGGCCAACGTAAAAGCGGGCGATCCATTTCTGGATACGCTCTTTGAGGCTGCCGGCGCGGGGGACGCCGGGGACATGATGTATTTCCGACACGTAGGGAATCCCGAGTCGCGAACGGATGGTCATGGCGGCGAAGCCGTTGCTGAAGATGCCGTGGTCATGGCTTATGGCCAGGGAGTAGTGGCGCTGCGCGGCCAGTTCCTTCACCTTGTCAACGACAAACCAGCGCTGGATGAAACGGTGGCGGGTGGAGGGGTGGATGTGGACGTTGCCGAACAGGGTGGTGGGGCGGGCGTCGGCGTGGCCGGGAGTGATGACGTCGATCCGCTCCCAATGAGGGGAGAGACCGGCGAGGGTGTTGTGGAAGGGGCCTTCCCGACCGCGGGCGACATCGCCGTCGCCGCTGTACATGAGGAGGTTCAAGCCGATGGGACCGCCAGGGAGAGGGTTGCCGCGCTGACATTATGTCAAAAAGAGCGCGCCGGGCCTTGATTTCGCGCGGCCGGCCGGCGGGTTGGGCCGGGTCCGGTGGGGAGGCGGCGGGTCAGAAGTCGAAGTAGGCGCGGAGATTGGCCAGGGCCAGCAGCAGCAGTCCGGCCCCGCTGGCGAGCATGCCGGCGGCGGCGACGCCGAGGACCAGGGCCAGCAGGTGGGTGGAGAACGCGGAGGTGCGCTCGGCGGCGACACCGATCAGAACGGCGCCGCTGAACCGGTCGAGGCGCAGGTCGTAGGGGCCGGGTTCCAGGTCGTCGAGGCCGATGATGGTGGGCAGGCCGGAGTTGACGGTCAGGACGTCGTCACCACGCGCGCGCACGGTCTTGCCGGGGATGGTGTCGAGCGACCCGCGATCGGCGACGGCGGCGATGACGTCGCCTTCGCCGGAGACGGCGTAGATGCGGATGGCGGAGACGTTGGGGACCAGCTCGAAGGGCACCACGTAGGCGGGGGCATCGGGGGTGACGAAGGTCGCGGCGCGCCAGA
>CAYYTN010000164.1:0-5799 GCA_964474495.1 uncultured Chloroflexota bacterium | reverse complement strand
ACGATCTCGGCCCGTGACTACATCCTGTACGCCCGCAACGACGCCGCCGTCGACTTCGTGGGCCACCAGGCCAACGACTTCCAGGTCACCAACGACTTCTGGGCCGAGTTGCAGGACCTGATGCGGGAGTTCCACGACCCGGGCCGCTTCGTCACGTTCCTGGGCTACGAGTGGTCCGGCATCAGCCAGACCGGCGGCGACCGCAACGTGCATTTCCTGGGCGACAGCGGCGAAATCCGCCGCTCTAGCCACGCGCTGCTGGACGATCTCAGCGACGCCGACACTGATGTCTGCCCGGTATCCGAATTGCACGAGGCCTTCGCCGGCCGCCAGGACGTGCTGTTGGTGCCGCACGTCGGCGGCCGCCACGCCAACCTCGAATGGCACGACCCGGTCCTGGAGCCGGTCATCGAGATCCATTCCTCCCACGGCACCTTCGAGTGGCTGGGTCGCGAAGCCGTTGAGCGCGGCTACCGGGTCGGATTCATCTGCGGTAGCGACGTCCACACCGGCCGCCCCGGCGCCTGCCGGCCCAGCGTCAAGATGGGCGAGGATTCGCTGGGGGTGCGCGGCGGGCTGGCCGGCGTCTTCGCCGAGGACCTGAGCCGCGAGGCGATCTTCGCCGCCCTGCGCGCCCGCCGCTGCTACGGCACCACCGGCGCCCGCATCCGCGTCTGGGTCGAGAGCGACGGCCAGCCGATGGGCGCCGATCTCAAGGCCGGCCGCGACCTGCACCTGAGCGGCAGCATCCGCGGCACCGCCCCGATTCAGTCGGTCGAACTACTGCGCTCGTGGGAGGTCATCGACTCAATCCGGCCCCGCCACGGCGGGCCGGCCGCCCGCCGCCTGCGGATCACCTGGTCCGGCGCGGCCGGCCGCGGCCGCCGCCGCTCCAGCATCTGGACCGGCTCCCTGCGGATCGAAGGCGCCCACATCACCGCCCACGAGCCGGTGGGCTTCGACCACCTGGGCGAGGGCCTGCGCGAGACCAGCGACCGCCAGATCGCCTGGATGTCACGCACCGAGGGCGACTTTGACGGACTGGAAATCGAGCTGGACCGCACCGACGACGCGGCGCTGAAATTCGACAGCCCAATCGCCGCCTTCCGGCTGGCGCTGGCCGACATCCCGCCCGAGGGCTGGCGCCGCGGCGCCGGCGGCGAGGCCCGCGAGGTGCGGGTCGAGTGGGTCGATCCGGCCGGCGACGACACTGCGCTGGACTTCGAATTCACGGTGCCGGCCGCCGAGGCGACGCCCGGAGCGTACTTCCTGCGGGTGTTGCAGAAGGACTGCGAGATGGCCTGGACGAGCCCCTACTACCTGGACGCCTAGGCGAGGATTCGCCGGGCGCCGAACAGGGCGCGGTCACATGTCGCTACGCCGGACCAGCCAATCGATAAAGGTGCCGAACAGCAGCACGAAGATGTAGAACCAGGCCATCCCCGGGGTCGCCATCAACGACGCCCCGATCATCACCAGGCAGCCGATCTGCCCGGCCCGCACCACGCCATCCGAATCCTGCAGTTGCTCCCACAGCGTCCGCGGCCGTTCACGCAATTCCACCGCCGCCAGCACCGATCGATCGGCGATCCGCGGTCCCATAAAACTGCGCAGCAGCCAGAGCAGCCGCTCGATCTTGCGCTCGTTGTCGACGATGGTGCCGATCGGCATCAGCGGCTCGTCGGCCAGTTGCAGGTGCACCGTCCACATGGTCTCGCCGCCGAACTGCCGGTAGCGGTGGCGGCTGACCACCGGGACCGCCGCCACGTCGTCGTAGGAAAAATGCTCGCGCGAGAAGTTGACAAAGCCCAGCATGCGACGGCGGTACACCGTCACCGTCCGGTAGTCGCGCTCCACCACCACCTGCACGCTCTCCGCCCAGGCCACCCAGACCAGCCAGCCCAGCAGCACCATGTAGACCAGGTAGGCCGCCCCCTGCAGGCTGGCGCTCTGCGCCGCCCCCCACGTCACCAGCCCCAGGGCGATCGCGAACTGGATGCGATACCCCAACACGCCGCTCAGCAGGTACAGGCGGGAGGGTTGGTCCACCCAGAAATTCATTCAGCGCAACTTCCCCAAACCGGCAATCCCTCGCGATTGCCGGCGTCATCCACATCGGCCGCGAAGCCCCATTCGGCCCCACGCGCCCCTTCGCAAGAGTACAGTATTTCAGGTTACCGTCGGCAGTGCCGGGACTGCCCCTATATGCCGACGGGCGCGGGCCGCCGTGATTGGAGTGAGCCGATGAAACTGGGCAAAGACACCGGGATCACCTGGTTGGGCCATTCCACATTCCGCATCAAGACTCCCGACGGCAAGTCGCTGCTGATCGACCCGTTCCTGGAAAAGAACCCTCGCTGCCCCGACGACCAGCGCGAGCAGACCGGCATCGACGCGATCCTGATCACCCACGGGCACTTTGACCACGTCGCCGACGCCGCCGCGACCGCCGTCACCAACGCGGCGCCGATCCTGTGCATGTTCGACCTGGCCGGCTGGTTCGAGAGCCGCGGCGTGCGCGACATCGTCGGCTTCAACCTGGGCGGCACGGTGGAGGTGGCCGGCGTCCGCGCCACGATGGTCGAGGCCCGCCACTCGTCGACCCTGCCCAGCGACGACGGGATCATCTACGGCGGGCTGGCGGTCGGCTACATCCTGGAGCTGGAGAACGGCTTCAAGATCTACATCGCCGGAGATACATCGCTGTTCATGGACATGACCCTGATCGGCGAGTTGTACGAGCCCGAGCTGGGCATCCTGCCGATCGGCGACCACTTCACTATGAACGGCGACCACGCCGCGCGGGCCTGCCGCATGCTGGGCCTGCGCCACGTGATCCCCTGCCACTTCGGCACATTCCCGCTGCTGGCGCCCGACGCCGGCGCCCTGCTGAGCGCCGCCGCCGACATCGAGGACCTCCAGGTACATGTGCTGGAACCCGGCCAGACGCTGGTCTAGCCGCACCCCGTCCGCCCGCCGGGCCGGGCGCCGCCAGTGAGCGTCCGCGCCAAGCTGATCGCGTCCTTCGGGGCATTGATGACCATCATCATGGCCCTGGGCGGCATCATCGCCGTCATCAACTACCTGCACGTCCAGGACGACGCCGACGCCGACCCGGTCTGGATCGTCATCGGCCTCGCGGTGGCGATCACCGGGATCGTCTCCGGGATCGTCTTCATCTACCTGGCCAATCGCGACATCACCCGCAACATCAGCGAGATCGCCCGCGTCGCCCGCGCTGTTGAGATCGGCGACCTGGACCAGCATCCCCATATCGAGACCCACGACGAGTTCTACGACCTGGGCGCGGCCATCGAAGGCATGACCGGCTACCTGCAGCAGCTGGCCGACTTTGCCCAGGACGTGGCTTCCGGCAATCTCGACGCCGGAGTCACCCCGCGTTCCGATCGCGACGTCCTGGGGCTGGCTCTGCACGAGATGGCCGGCAGCCTGCGCCGCTTGGTCGACGAGGCCTCGGAAGTGGAGTCGCTGCGCCGGCTCGACGTCTCGCGGCGCGAGTTGCTCAACAACGTCTCCCACAACCTGCGCACCCCGCTGGGCATCATCAAGGGGGCCGTCTCCTCGGTGCTCGAGGCCGACCGCACGCTCGATGACGACGGCTTCACCGAGTTCCTGGAGATGGCCGATTCGGAGTGCGACTACCTGGACGCCATGGTGGCGCGGCTGCTGCAAACCGCCGCCCTGGGCCAGCAGACCCTCCCGCCGCGCCGCGACCCCACCGATCTCGGCCGCCTGGTCGAGGTGGCCACCCGCCGCGCCGGCGCCCAGTTCACCCACCACAACATCCGCCTGCTACCGCCCCCGGCCCGGGTGCAGGTGCTGGTGGACCCGGCCGCCATCCAGCAGGTTTTGCTGGATCTCATCGACAACGCCGCCAAGTACTCCCTGTCCAACACCACCATCACCATCCGCATCGACCTCGGGCCCGAGTCCGCCCGGGTCACCATCACCGACCAGGGACCGGGCATCGAACCGGAGTTTCACGACCGCATCTTCGAGCGGTTCTTCCGCGCTCCGCCCGGCCGGCAAACCCGCGCCGCCCGCGGCACCGGGCTGGGCCTGGCCATCGCCCGCGGGCTAATCGAACAAAACAATGGCAAAATCTGGGTAGAATCAGAACCGGGAGCCGGAAGCTCTTTCATATTTACCCTCCCAAGATTCGAAGTTTGAGAATGAACAGTCACATCGACATCCTGGTTGTTGAAGACGAGCCCCGTTATCAGCGGTTGATCTGCGCCAATCTCAAGTCCCAGGGCTACCGCACCGACAGCGCCGGGACCGGCAACGAGGCCATCGATCGCGTCGCCACCCGCGAACCGGAGCTGGTGTTGCTGGATCTGGGCCTGCCGGACATCGACGGACTCGAGGTCACGCGCCGCATCCGCGAGTTTTCGGACGTGCCGATCGTCATCGTCACCGCCCGCGCCGACGAGGCCGACATCGTTGCCGGACTCGAACACGGCGCCGACGACTACCTGACCAAGCCCTTCGGCATGTCCGAGCTGGTGGCCCGCATCCGCGCCTCGCTGCGCCGCGCCGCTCGCGCCGAGCAGCCCCCCGGGGAAGCCAATTTCGACCTGGGCGACATGCACGTCGACTACGCCGCCGCCGAGGTCAGCATCCGCGAAGAACCGATCAAGCTCACCGCCACCGAATATCGCCTCATCCGCTACCTGTCCCAGAACGCCGGCCGGGTGCTGCTACCCGATCAGATCCTGGAGAGCGTATGGGGGCCGGAGTACGTCGGCGACGAGCACCTGGTGCGGGTCTATATCAGCCGCGTGCGCAAGAAGATCGAGGACGACCGCAGCGACCCGAGCTACATCGTCACCCGCAGCGGCGTGGGCTACATGATGAAGAAGCCGACCTAGCGCGACTCCTGGTCCCGCGGCCCGCGCTGCGCCATCCAAAGTGGAGCGTGGGCTACATGATGAAGAAGCCCACCTGGCCCAACTCCTGGTCCCGTGGCCCGCGCTGCGTCATCCAAAGTGGGGCGCGGGCTACATGATGAAGAAGCCGGCCTGGCCCGACTCCCGGTCCCGCGGCCCGCGCCGCGCCATCCGAAGTGGGGCGTGGGCCACATGATGAAAGAGCCGACCTCGGCTTAGCCCCGCGGAGCATCTTCCGAAACGCCCGTCCCTACGGCAGCGCGAATCCCCGCGCCACGTCGTCCAGCACCAACACCCAGTCGTAGCCGTGCCCGATCCGCCCCCGCGCGAACTCCCGCTCGCCCTCCGCCGCGAACTCGCCGATTTCTTCGCTGGTACCACTGCGCGGGTCGAACCACGCCGCCCGCACCCGCTCGCCCGATATCCTCCCCAGGTCCACCGTGAACCCGTAGCCCCGGGTCGTGTACACAAACGCCCAGCCGCCGTCCGACGCCCGCGTCGCGCACACGTGCCCCTTGCGCGCCTCCGGGTCCACCGCCGTCACCAGCGAATCGTCCGGTATCCGGTCCAGGTAGGGCCGCGACTCGATCAACTGCTTCGCGAATTGCATCTGGTACGAGCCCGGTAGCTGCAGCGCCGTCCGCCACGGAATCCGCGCCCCGAACGTCGGTTCCTCGCCACCCGGGTTCCAGAACTGGAAGATCTCGTTGCAGCCGTACACATGCCCGCAGGCTCCGGCGAACAGCGCCCAGTAGGCCCCCAGGCGCAGGTCCGAATCGTCCATCCGGTGCTCGCCGTCGCTCAGGTTATGCGGCATGTTCTCGTACGACGGTTCCGCGTCCAGCACCGGCTTCGGCGGGGTCCGGTTCCAGTCATGCGTGATCATCTC
>CAYYTN010000163.1:0-5830 GCA_964474495.1 uncultured Chloroflexota bacterium | reverse complement strand
GAGCGAGTCGGCGATGCGGACCAGCCCCTCGGGATCGATCAGCAGGCTGCCCAGGGTGGTGCGCTCGGCTTCGATGTTCTGCGGGGGAAGGCGATCCTCAGTCAATGCGACGTGCCACCCGGATGCCTAGAGCTCTTCGGAAGGGGCGGTTTCCTCTTCGTCGGCGAGTTCGGCGTCTCCCTCGTCTCCGGTCGCTTCGGCTTCGGCCGCGGCTTCGGCCTCGGCTTCGGCGGCTTCGGCGGCGGCCAGGGCGGCGGCTTCGGCGGCGGCTTCGGCGGCGGCGGCGGCCTGGGCGGCGGCGTATTCCTCGGCGTCGACGATATCGACGGTGATCGAGGCTTCGAGGCCGCGGGTGATGCGCACGGGCAGCACGGTCAGGCCGAGATTGCGCAGCGGCTGGTCGATTTCGATCTTGTGGCGATCGATCTCCAACTCGAGCTGCTCGAGGATGGCGTCGGCGATTTGCTGGTTGGTGATCTGGCCGTGGATGCGATTCTCGACGCCGACGGCAGCCGGGATGACCACTACCGCGCCCTGCAACCCGCGGGCCAGGACTTCGGCTTCGATCTGCTCCTGGATCTCCCGGTTGCGTTCGAGATTCTGCTGGAACTCGACGCTGCGCATGATGCTCGGCGAGGCGAGGCTGGCGAGGCTCTGCGGGATCAGGAAGTTGCGGGCGTAGCCGTCGGCGACCTCGGCGAGATCGCCGATGCGGCCGACGTTCTTGACGTTGGCGAGTAGGACTACTTTCATTCTCTCAATTCGCTAGCGGTGGCCGCCACCGGGCGGGTGGCTCGGGGTGGTTTCGTGCGGGCTGGCTCCGGGGAGCTAGAGCGACTGCTTGGTGATGTTGGCCAGGAAGTCTTCGTTCTTCTTGGTCTTGCGGAGCTGATCCATCATCAATTCGATGGCGTCGTCGTCGCCGACGGCGCCCAGCATTCTCCGCAGCAACCAGTTGACGCGAGTCTGCTCGTCGTCGAGCAGCAGTTCCACGCGCCGGGTGCCCGATTTTAGGACATCGACGGCGGGAAAGGTACCGCGCTCGGCGAGCCGGCGATTGAGGATGAGTTCCCAGTTGCCGGTGCCTTTGAATTCTTCGTAGATGACTACGTCCTGGCGGCTGCCGGTGTCGATGAGGCAGGAGGCGAGCATGGTGAGGCTGCCGCCGTTTTCAATGTTGCGGCCGGAGCCGAAGAAGCGCTTGGGGGGCACAAGCGCGCCGGGGTCGATGCCGCCGGTGAGGGTCTTGCCGCTGGCCGGCACCGTCAGGTTGTAGGCCCGCGCGAGGCGGGTGATGCTGTCGAGGAAGACCACGACGTCGCGGCCGCCCTCGACCAGGCGCCGGGCCCGCTCGATGGTCAGCTCGGCGACCCGACAGTGGCTCTCGGGCGATTCGTCAAAGGTGGAACTGATGACCTCGGCGCCCAGGGCGCGCTCCCAGTCGGTGACTTCCTCGGGCCGCTCGCCGATGAGGGCGATGATGACGTGGAGGTCGTCGTAATTCTCAAGCATGGCGGTGGCGGCGCGCTTCATCAGCTCGGTCTTGCCGGCCTTGGGCGGGGAAACGATCAACCCGCGCTGGCCGCGGCCGATCGGCGCGACCAGGTCGACGACCCGGGTGGTCATTTCCTTGGCGTCGTGCTCCAGAACGAGCTGATCCTGGGGGAAAACGGGCGTCATGCGCTGGAATTGGGGGCGGGCACCGGCGTGATCGGGATCGCGGTCGTTGACGGCGACCACGCGAACGAGACCGCGGAATTTCTCGCTGTCCTTGGGACGGCGAATCTGGCCGGTGACGGCGTCGCCGGTGCGCAATCCAAACTTGCGGATTTGCGTCTGCGATACGTAGATGTCGAGCCGGCTGGGGTTCCAGTGGTCGTCGCGCCGCAGGAAGCCGTAGCCTTCGTCGACGTTTTCGAGGATGCCGACTTCGAGCGCGTTGGCCTGGCGATCGTCGCTGGTGCGGATCAGCCGGTTGATGAGCTCTTCGCGGCCGTAGCGCTCGTAGTCGTCGATCTCCATGCTCTTGGCCATGACGTGGAGATCGCGGAGCTCGCGACTCTGCAGTTCACGGGGCGTGAACATGCCGTTCAGGGCGTCGTCGACCGGGTCCTGGATGGCGACCCCCGGCTGGTGCCGATCGTACTGGCGTTGCTGATTGGATCGTGGGCGAGAGTGCCGACGTCGACTGCTCAAAGGAGCTTCTCCTCGATTGGGAGTTGGCGGACGGGGCGTTCGGTCCAAAAAGACCGAAAAATGGTGGGGCTGGGGTTCGAGATGGTCGTTGGCCTCGATACGGGGTTATGGCCGGATTATGTGGACGCGAGCGTCTCCGGGAAGCCCTGCCCGGAAATCCGGCAAGTTCGGTGGTGCGTTCCCGGCCGAGCGGCTTTGGCCTGCTGGCGATGGACCGCGCAGAGCAATCATCGCGAGCCGCGGAGGTCGCCACGGAGTAGTTGATTTTCCCACGCGGCCACGACGAAGCGGGTTGCTGGTGGTGGCGGACCTCTATACGTCCGTGGTGAGAGAAATCGGGGCAGACGCCCGAACAGGCGCACCGGAGGCAAAGCTATCACGGGTATTGTGGCCCGTCAAGAGCCAGCCCCCGGCTGGGCGGCCGGGGGCTGGTGGGGATGATTGGTGAAGCCGGCGGGGAGGGTCTAGCCTGATAGCCATGAATGCGCGAACGAGCGAAGCGGGGCCGGACGGCATCGGAATCCTGGGCGGGTCGTTCGACCCGATTCACCGGGGGCACCTGGCGATCGCGGCGGACGTGGCGGAGGCCTACTCGCTGGCCCGCATCCTGTTCGTTCCCGCGCATCGCTCACCACTGCGCGGGGCGCCGGCGGTGGCGGCCGGCGAGCGCCTGCGGATGTGCGAACTGGCGACCGCCGACAACCCGCGTTTCGAGGTGTCCGGGCTGGAACTGGAGCGCCCGCCGCCGTCGTACACCCGGGACACGATCGCGGAAATACGAAGTCGCTATCCGGATCGGGAGCTGACGATCATCGTCGGCGCGGACCTGGCGGAGGAACTGGAGGAGTGGCGGGCGATCGAGGAACTGCTGGCCGAGGTGCGGATGGTGGTGGTGGAGCGGCCGGGGGCGGCGCCGCGCGACCTGGCGGCGCTGGCGGCGCGATTGGGCGTGGATGCCGGCCGCCTACAAAAGCGACAGCGCGCCGGGCCGGAGATATCTTCGACCGACATCCGGGCGCGGATCGCGGCGGGCCGGCCTTATGCCGACCTGGTGCACCCGGCGGTACGGCGTCACATCGAGGCTTTGAACCTGTATCGAACTGCCGAAAGGTGAACTCGGCACGCTATTTCGATGCTAAACTTTGTTGGAGTTATGTAAGGGCAGTTCTTGCCGGGAGCGTGCGATCAGCCTGGAATCGAATGAGTTGGCTCACCAGATCGTTATTCGGGCGAGCGAACGCAACGCGGCCGATATCAAGCTCCTGGACATTCGTGAACTGACCACGATTGCCGACTTTTTCGTGATCTGCACCGCCACCAGTACCGTCCATGTACGGGCGCTGGTGGACGAGGTAGCGAACGGAATGCGAGAGGACGCCGATCGTCGCGGACGGGCCGAAGGATCGCCGTCGGACGGTTGGATGGTGGTTGATTTCGGAGACGTGCTGGTGCATGTCTTTATCGAGGAGAAGCGAACCTACTACGCGCTGGAGGAGTTCTGGGCGGATGCGCCGGCGCTGGTACACATGCCGTAGGGCGACCGAGGAGAAGGCGAGACTTGCAGGCTAGAAGAGCACTGATTGCGGTCGGATTGGCCGCCGGAGCCGCCTTCGGCATTGGCTTCGGCATCGGCGTGTTTATTTCCAAGCGGTGGACCCAGGTTTCAGGTTGGGCACGCTCGTCGTTGCCCGGCTCAACCGAGTCGGACATCAAGTACGGAGCGTTTCGCCAGTAGGACCGGGCATCGCGGGGAGGGGTGGGCCGAGGGGCGGACGGAGGGCGGACCCGGAGCGGCGCTCGAATGTCGGGCAAGCGCGATCTAGCCGCGCAGCGCCACGACCGTAGTCCCGGAACCACCTTCGTGCGTAGGTGCGTCGGCGAACTTGGCGACCAGAGGATGATCTTTGAGGTGACGGCGCACCGCCGCGCGCAACGCGCCGGTGCCGCGACCATGGATGAGATGCACGTACTGGCGGCCCTCGAGCATGGCGCGGTCGATGCCCTCTTCGACCGCCTCGGCGGCGGCCTCGGCGCGCAGGCCGTGTAGATCCACCTCCAGGTAGCCCGAACTGGGGATCGGCAACGGCCGGGCGGCCGAGTGGGGGGGGCGGGGCGGGGTGGGACTGGATTCGACGCTTTCGATTTCCTCGGGGGCGACCCGCATCCGCATCGAGCCGGACATGATTTCGATGTCGTGCCCGGCGGAATCGACCGAAATGACTTCGCCGGAGCCGCGCAGGCCGCGCAGGCGGACGCGGTCGCCGGGGCGCACAGCCGGCAGATCGCGCACCGGGTCGGCCGGATCGCCGGGCTCGTAGCCGGTGTCGTCCAGGCTCTCCTGCAGTTCACGGCCGGCACGGATGACATCGCGGAGGTGATCCCGATCTTCGGACCGGGCGGCCTTCTCGGTTTCCCGGGCCAGCGACTGCATCTGGCGCAGGAGCGCGCGGGCCTCGCGGCGGGTCTCGCGCCAGTGCTCGGCCTCGCGGTCCTCGGCGGCTTCGACGGATTCAGCGGCGCCGGCCCGGGCGGCGCGGGCGGCTTCCAGTTCAGCGGCGGCCTGGCGGCGATCTTCTTCGGCGGTGTCGGCGTCGCTGCGCAGGCGGGCCAGGAGTTGCTCGGTGGCCTCGTGCTCGCCGCCGGTGAGTTCGCGAGCGCGTTCGATGACGCCGACGCGCAGGCCGAGGCGGGCGGCGATGTCGATGGCGTTGCTGGCCCCGGCCAGGCCCATCCGCAACACATAGGTGGGGGAGAGGGTCTCGAGATCGAACTCGACGCTGGCGTTTTCGATGTTGGCGTGCTGGTAGGCGAAGTGCTTCAACTCGGCGATGTGGGTGGTGGCGACCAGTTGCCCACCGCTGTCCAGCAGGGTTTCGACGATGGCGCGGGCCAGGGCGGCGCCCTCGGCGGGATCGGTACCGGCGCCGATTTCGTCGGCCAGGACCAGGTCGCCTTCTCCGGCCCGGTCGACCATCTCGACCAGGTTGGTCATGTGCGAGGAGAAGGTGCTGAGGCTCTGCTCGATGCTCTGTTCATCGCCGATGTCGGCGAATAGCTGCTCGTAGACGGCGACGCTGGAGCCGTCGGCGGCGGGGATGTGGAGCCCGCAGGCGGCCATCAGGTGCAACAGGCCGACGGTCTTGAGGGCCACGGTCTTGCCGCCGGTGTTGGGCCCGGTGATGAGCACCGCGTTGAAGCCGTGCGCCGGGCCGAGGGCGATGTCGATCGGCACGGCCTCGGCCCCAAGCAACGGATGGCGAGCCTTCCGAAACGCAAACGAGCGGTCGGCGGCGACCTCGGGGACGGTCGCGTCGGTGGTGTGGGCGTAGCGGGCGCGGGCCAGGGCGACGTCGATCTCGGCGGCGACGGCCAGGTTGAGTTCGAGGGTGTCGACCGATTCGGCGACTTTCGCGGTGAGTTCGGCGAGGACGCGATCGATCTCGTTACGCTCTTCCAGCTGTAGCCGGTGCCATTCGTTGTTCAGCTCGACGACTTCGAGGGGCTCCATGAAGACGGTCAGCCCGGTGGCGGAGATGTCGTGGATCACCCCGGGGAAGTCGCGGCGGTGCTCGTTCTTGATCGGGATTACGAGCCGCCCGGAGCGCTCGGTGTAGATGGCCTCCTGGATGTGGTC
>CAYYTN010000162.1:0-5881 GCA_964474495.1 uncultured Chloroflexota bacterium | reverse complement strand
CGGGTCTCGGCGGTGGTTGAAACCGCGACCACCGTGCTCTTGATGCCAAGCGCGTAGCGGATCTCGTCGCGGTAGATGGTGAGGGTGAACGGGCGGCCGCGAATCTCAAGGGCGACGGCCCGGCCGAAACCGTCGTCGGCGATGACGCTGACCGCTTCCAGCGAGGTCAGGTCGTAGCCGCGCCGGCGCAGCCCGGCAAGCAACTGGGCCGGAGTCAATTTGACGGTCCATTCGTAGTCGCCGGCCGCCCAGCCGCTGCCCAGGGCCAGTGAATCGAACGGCGAGGCCACCGGGCGCAGGTAGGGCGAGTAGTTGGCCCAGACGTCCTCGGCGGCGGCGGTTTGGCCGCCCATGTTGGCGCTGTAGACGGCGTCGATGGGCTGGCCGTCGTAGGTGGCGACGATGCCGCTGGTGGCGTCGACGGCCTGGCGGACGGAGGCGGTCTCGGTGGCGATGCCGTCGTAGGCCTGGCAGGCGGTGGAGTCGCAGATGTCGTAGTCGTCCCCGGGGCTGATCTGGCGCAGGGCGTAGGTGCGGGCCGCCACGGCCTGGGCCTTGAGGGCCTCGAGTGACCAGGTGGAGGGCATTTCGCTGCCGACCACCGAGTAGAGGTACTCATCGAGCAGCAGGATGTTGGTGACCACGAAACCGTCACCGGCCGGGTCGAGTCGCAGGGTGCCACGATAGTCGCGGCCGTTGAGAGTCAGCGGCGCGGTGGGCCCGGGAGTGAGATCGAGACGGGCCGGGGCGTCGCGCAGGATCGAGGCGTTGAGCGAGATGTGCCAGCCGGTGCGGGAGATCTCCGGCAGCCGGCCGAACTCGGCGCGCAGGATGCGGCGGGCGCGTTCGGCGGCCGGACGGCCGCCGAAGAGGCCGGCCGGGCGCAAGGGGCCGTCGGTAGCCTCGCCGGCCACGGCCAGCAGCGCGGCGGGGGAGTCTTCGGGGATGCCCAGGCGCCAGCCGCCGGGGGCGATGCCGAGGGTGGCGTCGCCGTCGGGCAGATCGACCGGGTCGCCGTCGATGGCCAGGGATGCGCCTTCGGGCAGTGTCGCCCGGAAATGCTGGCCGGAGACGCTGAGGCGCACCCGGATCATCTCCGGAAGCTGGACCTCAGCCAGGACCGCGTCGGGAGCCGCGAGAGCCGCCACGACGGTCAGCAGGGCAAGGCGCAGCAGCCATCCCCGGAGGCCGGCGAAGTGAGTCGGCCGCCGGTTTGCGGCCAGGGAAGTTCTAGGCGGACTTCTCGGAGGTTGCCTTCGAGGAAGTGGAATCCTCGCCATCTTCGGACTTGGTGTCACTGGACATCACGCTGGAGTCTTCGTCGGCCTCGTCGCCCTCTTCGTAGTCTTCCGGTCGAGCCTGCTCGCGGAATTCGCGAATGCTCTTGCCCAGGGCCCCACCGACGGTCGGCAGCTTGCCCACACCGAAGATGATGATGACGATCACCAGGATGATGACCAGTTCCAGCGGGCCAACGCCGCTTATGAATGGCAATGTGCTCTCCTCTCGAGAACCTGTCTTAGCCCGAGCCTACCACCGGCTGTTCCGGGCATGCTCCAGCAGGGATTCAGTGCATGTCGCGGTCAGCGTTCGATCCCTGACCAGCGCCGATTATACCGTCTGCGCGCCGCAAGGCGGGGGAAGTTCCCGGAAGTTCTCCGGCGGGGCCGCGCGCGGGCCGGGTCCGCAGCCTAGCCGACCGGGCCCGGCCCCGCGACGCCGAAGCCGAAGTCGAGCAGGATCTCGGCGTCGTCGAAGTGGTGCTCGCTGCCCAGTACGACCACCAGCAGGCGGCGGCCGTCGCGTTCGGCGGCGGCGATCAGGGTGTAGCCGGCGGAGTCGGTGCGGCCGGTCTTGACGCCCAGCGCCCCCGGGTAGTCGGTGAGCAGGCGGTTCAGGTTGGTGGGCCCGAACCAGCCGTGGGCGGGGCTGCTTTCGATTATCTGGCGCTCGGTGGCGACGATCCGGGCGAGCAATGGCTCGGTGTCCAGCAATCGACGCGCCAGGACGGCCATGTCGTAGGCCGTGGAATGGCTGCCTGCATCGTCGAAGCCGGCCGGGTTGGTGAAACGGGAATCGATGAGGCCGATCTCGCCGGCCAGGGCGTTCATCGCGGCGACGAAGGCGGATTCGCCACCGAGATTCGCGGCCAGCGTGGCGGCGGCGTCGTTGCCGGAGTCCAGCAGCAGGCCGTAGAGGAGGTCCTGGACGGTCAGGACTTCGCCGGGGAGGATGCCCATGCGGTTCGGTGGGGCGCGGGCCGCCTCGAGGCCGACGGTCATCAGTTCGCCGGCGCCGGCCAGGCGCAGGGCGGTCATGGCGGTGACGATCTTGGTGAGACTGGCGACGGCCACGCGGGCGTGGGGGTCGAGGCTGGCCAGGGTCTCGCCGCTGTCGAGGTCGACCAGGATGTAGGCGGTGGCGCCGACCGCCGGGGCGGGGACCAGGCCGTAGCCGCGCGGGCGGAAGGCGTCGTAGGTGCCGGCGATAGCGTTTGCCGGGAAGGGACCGGCCAGTAGGTCCTCGAGGAACGGCCCGTGGGTCGGGGCGGGTCCGGTGGTGGTGGCGGTGGCCGGTTGCGCCAGGGTGAAGTTGATGGTCGCCAGGAACGCCACCGCGATCAGCACGACCAGCGCGGTGAACACCAGCAGGCGCGGCCTTCCGCGGTAGATGGCCGGCCGACGGCCGGAACCGCGGGTGCCGGCGGTGTGATAGACGGGCATCGCGGCCGCGCGGATTCCGCCATCGGCGGATAGGCGTGATTCGACCGCGACCGGAGCGGTTACTACGCGCTGGATCTCAATTGTCCGCCGTCTGGTGGCGGGTTCTGAGTTGTTTGCTATTGCTCGCATGCGTCGCCTGACGGCGCATGGGCTCTAGCCTCCCTTAGTCGGCCCTGCTGCTCCGGATGTAGTCCAGGCTCCTCCTAAAATTCGCCTCGCTGATCCAACCTTCCGACATGTAGTAGTTGAGAATCGTGGTCAACTTGAGCACCGGAATCAGGTTGATCCCGTGCCGGTGCAGTTCTTCGGCGCCGCCCTGTTCGCGGTCGACCAACGCCACGGTGTCGGTAACCGTGAGCCCGGCGTCGCGCAGCACCGCCGCGGTGCGCACCATGGATCCCCCGGCGCTGATCAAATCGTCCACGATGAGGACGGACTGACCGGGCAGAAATCGGCCCTCGATGCGATCGGTTTCGGCGGCTTCATCCAGTGACTTTACATAAATGAGCGGCCGGTCGCAACTGAGAGAAAAGCTCGTGGCGATGTGGAGTCCGCCGAAGGGTACGCCGGCGACCAGGTCGAACGGCCCGCAGCCGGGATTCCGCATGGAGGCCCGGGCGACCATTTCCGCGTGGATCAGTGATGCGGCCGTGCGCAGGGCGCCGGGATTGCTGATGAGCACCTTGGGTTTCAAGTAGATGGGTGAATCGATGGTCGAGCGCCCCAGGGTGAAGCTGCCGAACTCGATCCCGCCGAGTTCGTACATGGCGCGGGCAAGCCAAAGACTGCTGACGCTCCCGCCGGCGGCTTCGTTCACGAGGCGGCATCTCCGAAGGGTGAGTACCCGGCGGCGACGGTCGCGTCGCCACAGGATCGGGAAAATGGTCTGGCGATTGTCTCAGCCCGGTCAAGCCGCCGCCGCGTTACCGGGTCGGCAGGCGCCCGGCGGTGACTTTATGATGCTGTTTCTGGACCCACCATAGGGGTGTGGGCGGCGAAACGGTTGGAGGCCGCGGTGCTGGATCCGGTCCGGGTGCTGGAAACAAAGAAACTGGGGCGGGCTCACCCGTCCGAGGATATCCGCGCCCTGGTGGAAGGCTACGTCACGGGCGTGGTTCCGGACTACCAGATGTCGGCCTGGCTGATGGCGGTGCGCCTGAACGGCATGGATGACGCGGAGACGCTGGCGTACACGGATGCGCTGCTGCACAGCGGGATCACCTATTCCTGGGAAGACCTGGACCGGCCGGTGGTCGACAAGCACAGTTCGGGCGGGGTCGGCGACAAGACGTCGCTGGTGGTGGCGCCGCTGGCGGTGGCCTGCGGGCTGGCGATGCCCAAGATCTCCGGGCGCGGACTCGGGCTGACCGGGGGCACGGAGTCGATCCCGGGAATGCGGCTGGATCTGGACCAGGCCGAGTTCCGCGCCCAGATCGGCCGGGTGGGCTGCGCGATCGTCGCGCAGAGCGACGAACTGGTCCCGGCGGACGGACTGACCTACGCATTGCGCGAAGTGACGGCTTCGACGGACTCGGTGCCGCTGATCGCGGCGAGCATTATGTGCAAGAAGCTGGCCACCGGGGCCGGCACGATCGTGCTGGACGTGAAGTGCGGGTCCGGGGCGTTCATGGCGGATGCGGCGGCGGCGCGGGAACTGGCGGCGGCGATGGTGCGGATCGGGACCGGCGCGGGCCGGACGGTGCGGGCGTTCGTGACGGCGATGGACGCGCCGCTGGGGGCGGCGGTGGGGCACTCGCTGGAGGTTGCCGAGGCGCTGGACACGCTGCGCGGCGAGGGGCCGGCGGACCTGGTGGAACTGGCGTTGACGCTGGTGGCGGCGCTGGTGCGGGATTCGGGGCTGCGGCCGGCGCCGCGGGCCGCGCGGCAACTCGCCGAGGAGAAATTGGGCGACGGCGCGGCCTACGCGAAGATGGAGGAGATGATCGCGGCGCAGGGTGGGGACCTGGCGGCGTTCGCACAGGCGCCGCCCCACGCCGAGAAGACGCGGCGGATCGCCACCGCGCCGGAGGGAGGCCATATCGCTGGAATCGACGCGGAAGCAGTGGCGCTGACGGTGCGGCGGCTCGGCGGCGGGCGCTTGAAGAAGACGGACGATATCGACCCCGGCGTCGGCGTTGTGCTAGCCGGCGGAGTGGGCAGGGCGGTGGAGCGCGGCGGGCCGCTGGCGGAGGTCTATGCCGCCGATGACGACGCGGCGCGGGCGGCGGCGGCGCGGCTGCTGGAGGCCATCCAGATCTCGCCGGAGAAGCCGGCCACGGCGCCGTTGGTCCTGGATCAGCTGGGCGGTGCGCCACAGTGAGGACCCTCGGGCGGCTGATCCTGTATCTGCGGCGGCAGAAGCTGCTGATCGCCGGTCTGTTCGCGCTGCTGGTGATCACCGTCGGCCTGCAGACGCTGCAGCCGTTCCTGGCGAAACTGGCGATTGACGAAGGGGTACTGTCGGGCGATCGCGGGACACTGCTGAAGCTGGCGATCCTGCTGGTGGTGGCCGGGGCGGGCGGGCACATGCTGGCGGCGGCGCGGCAGTACCTGGCCCGCTGGAGCGCACAGCGGGCGCTGTTCGACATCCGCGAGGACTTCAACGTCCACTTGCACTCGAAATCGATGAGCTTCTTCGATTCGCAGCAGACCGGCGAGTTGATGTCGCGGGCGGTCAACGACGTGAACTCGATCCAGTTCTTCTTCCAGATGGCCGGGAACATGATCATCCCGTCGATCTTCCAGCTGATCCTGACGCTGGGGATCATGTTCGCGCTGAACTGGCACGTGACGCTGATGTTGCTGGCGATCGTGCCGTTCGTGGCGGCGTTGCAGCGCTGGGCGGCGCCGCTGCGACCGATGTTCCGGGCGGTCCAGGAAAAGATGGCGGAGATCAACGTGGAGATCGAGGAGACGGTGGCGGGGGCGAAGGTGATCCGCGCGTACGGGCGGACGGAACTGCGCGAGGAGCGCTTCGAAGCGGCGAACTGGGGGCTGCGTTCGATGCGGATTCGGCTGGTGAAGCGGATCGGCGGCTACTTCCAGGGAATCGAACTCAGCCACGGGCTGGCGACGATCATCATCCTGGGTTTCGCGACGGCGATTCTGGCGCAGGCGATCGCTTCGGGGCACACCGCGAGGTCCCCCTCGCCAGCGAG
>CAYYTN010000161.1:3710-5889 GCA_964474495.1 uncultured Chloroflexota bacterium | reverse complement strand
GCGCCGCCTCTACGCCCCCTCCCGAATCTCGACCCCGGCGGCCTCTTCGTACAGCTTCGCCACCGCGCTGGTGTCTTCCGCGCCGTAGCCCCGCGCGTTCGCCTGCGCCAGCATCTGGTGGGTCACCGAGCCCAGGTGGGTCATCGCCCCCAGCTCCGAGGCGTACTTCACCGCGAGGCGCAGATCCTTCTGCCCCAGTCGCACCATGAAACCCGGCTCGAAATAGCGCTTCGCCACCTTCTTCATGGGGCCGTGCAGGGCCGGATTCGACGCCGCCGTCCCACCCAACACCTCGTGCAAAGTGTCCAGCGACAGCCCGGCCTTGAGCCCGTAGGCCAGCGCCTCGCCGGTCACCGTCTGAATCGTCATCGCCAGCATGTTGTTGACCAGCTTCATCGCCGAGCCGGTTCCGATGGGGCCGCAGTGGGTGATGTCGGTGCCCATGCACTCCAGCACCGGCCGGGCGGCCTCCAGGTCCTCCGCCTCGCCGCCCACCAGGATGCCGAGTTCGCCGTCGATCGCGTGCTGCGAACTGCGCGTGACCGGCGCCTCGATCATGCGAATCCCGCGCTCTTTGAGCCGATCGTGCACCCGCACGGCACTGGGCGGGTCGATGGTGCTCATCACCACGACCACCGCGTCGCCCGCGATACCGTCGGCCATCCCGTCGGGCCCCAGCACCGCCGTCTCCACATCCTCGGGATTCGGCACCATCGTGATCGCCAGGTCGCTGCCCCGCGCCGCCGCCGCCGCCGAATCCACGCGGCGAGCTCGTCAAGCACCGCCGGGTCCAGGTCGTAGCCGACCACCGCGATCCCGCCCCGGATCACGTTCCGCGCCATCGGCAGCCCCATTACGCCCAGCCCAACGAAGCCAACGGTTTTCGCACTCATCGGCGTTCTTCTCCTGTTTCCGATTTGTTTTCCGGCCACGATTCTAGAGCCCCCGATCACCCGACCGCCCCCGATGCCATATCTGGTAGCGTAAGTGCCCATCAGCAACCACCGCCACCGGGAGGGACCGCCATCAACGTCATCGTCCTCATGAACGACACGTTCCGCCGCGACCACGTCAACGCCTATGGCCTCCCCGCCCCCTGGCAGAACCCCGCCGGCGGATCTCAATTCATCCATGCCCCGGCCCTCGACCAGCTCGCCGCCGAGTCGTTGCTCTTCGACAACTTCTACGCCGGCTCCTACCCCACCATCCCCACCCGCTACGACCTCTGGACCGGCCGCTTCGGCTTCCCCCACCGGCCCTGGGCGCCATTGGGTCCCGACGACGCCTCGCTGGCGGAGATCCTCACCGACCACGGGCACACCTCGATGCTGATCCACGACACCCCCGGCATGACCAATCCCGGCTACAACTACCAGCGCGGTTTCACCGGCTACGAGCGCGTCCGCGGCCAGCACCAGGACGCCTGGCGCACCGACCCGGGTCCGTACTGGGAATTCGCCGCGCCGCACAAACTGAAGAGCCACGACGCCATCCAGCTCTACCTGCGCAACATCAAGAACCGCCAGTTCGAGGACGAATGGATGGCCGGCAAGACCGTCAAAACCGCCATGGAGTGGCTGGACCGCAACCACACCCGTGAGGACTTCTACCTGTACGTCGATATGTGGGACCCGCACGAGCCCTTCGACGCCCCCGACGCCGACATGGCCCGCTACGCCGACCCCGACTACGAGAGCGACTGGATCATCTACCCGGCCTACGGGCGCGGGACGTACATGTCCGAGGGCGAGCGCGATCACGTCCGCGCCGCCTACGCCGCCCTCTGCACCTATTCCGACCGCTGGGTCGGGCACCTGCTGGAGAAGCTCGACGCTCTGGGCATCGCCGACGACACGATGATCGT
Source organism: uncultured Chloroflexota bacterium (assembly GCA_964474495.1). GTDB lineage: Bacteria > Chloroflexota > UBA11872 > UBA11872 > VXNJ01 > JASLPR01. The sequence continues at coordinate 4,025 of CAYYTN010000161.1, read as the reverse complement.
CTGGATGACCGACCACGGTCACGGCTTCGGCGACCACGACCTGCAGGGCAAGCCCGGCGGTCAGCTGGGCACCCTCTACGAAAGCAACGTCCGCTGCCCGCTCATGATCCGTCTCCCCGGTGCGCCCACCGCCGGCCGGAGCAGCTCCGCCATCTGCCAGCATGTCGACATCTTCGCCACCGTGCTCGACGCCTTCGGCCACGAAGTTCCCGACGTCGACGCCCGCTCCCTGCTGCCCGTTTTGCAGGGCGCCACCGATCGCCACCGCGACCACGCCATATCCGGCCGGTTCGGCCGGGGACTCGAAATCTCCGA
>CAYYTN010000161.1:3443-3700 GCA_964474495.1 uncultured Chloroflexota bacterium | reverse complement strand
TCGGCGCCGACCACGACGGCTGGGTCGGCCCCGACGCGCTGCCGGAGCCCATCTCCATCAGCGACGCCCGCTGGCAGCTGATCCTCTCCGCCGAGGGACACCCTTCCGAGCTGTACGACATCCACGCCGACCCCGATCAGCTGCACAACGTCCTCGACGACCACGCCGACGACGCCGCCCGCCTGCATCGCCAGATCATCGCCTTCTTCGAGGACCGCGATACCGCCCCGGCCCGCATCGCCCCGTTCCGCGCCCCG
>CAYYTN010000161.1:2587-3433 GCA_964474495.1 uncultured Chloroflexota bacterium | reverse complement strand
ACCACCCGACCCGACGTCCAGCCGCCGGCGTTCTTCGGCGCCAACGCCCCGCTGTTCGCCTTCACCGATCCCAACGGCAAGGTCCTGGCCTTCCCCGACGAAGCCGAAGCCATCGAGCTGGCCGCCGCCTGCCCCGGCTCGCCGGCGGTCCGCGCCACCACCACCGGCGGCCTGGCCCCCGAGGGCCGCAATGCCCACATCGCCGCCTTCGGCCAGTACCACTGGCCCGAAGACCTGCTCCCCGGCGACGCCTGAGCCTTGAGCCCCTCGCCCGCGGTCCTCTTCGTCGGCGGCATCGTCGCCGACATCAATATCTCGGGGCTGGATCGTTTCCCCGAGCCGGAAACCGAATTCACCCCAGGCAGCGATGTCTGGCACGACGATCCTGCCAATCTCCTGGTCGGCGGCCCCGCCGCCAATTCCGCGGTCGTCTACTCGGCGCTCGCCGGCCCCTGCGCGGTAGCCGGCCCGATCGGCCGCGACGCCTTCGGCGATTTCCTGGTCCGCGCCCTTGAGCCGCGCGGGATCGACTGCATCGGCGACCGCGTCGCCAGCACCGCCACCCACACCATCGCGCTCGGCGCCGACGGTCGCCGGCAGGCCTACTACTACCCCGGCGAGCACATCGACCTCGGCGAGCTCGCCGTCCACTGGCCCGGCGGCCACCTCTACCTCACCGCGCTCTCGCTGACGGTCGATCGCCCGATCGTCCCCGGCATCCTGGCGGTCGCCGCCGTCGCCCGCGCCAGGAGCGGTCGGACGGTCCTCGACATCGGCCAGGCCGGGCCCGAGATGTTGAACTTTGAAGAATTAAGATAACAGCTATTAATCCTGTAAAATTTTTTT
>CAYYTN010000161.1:0-2577 GCA_964474495.1 uncultured Chloroflexota bacterium | reverse complement strand
TCATCATCGGCAGCGCCTATGAATTCGAACTCGTCCTCGACGCTCCCTATGAAGAAAGCCGCGCGCGTTTCCGCGAGGGCTTCCAGGGCGCGGTCATCGTCAAGCTCGGCCGCGATGGCGCCCTCGTCGATCCCGGACCCGACGATGACCTCATCCCGGTCGCCGGCTTCCCGGTCAAGGAGATCAACCCCATCGGCGCGGGGGACTCCTTCGGCGGGGGACTAATGGTGGCGCTCGGCCGCGGCGCTTCGCTGCCGGCGGCCTGTGAGTACGCCAACGCCGTCGGCGCCAACTCCGTCTCCACCGCCCGCGGACCCGAGGGTGTCACCGCCGCGCGGGTCGACGAGATTCTCCACACCCGCCACCCCCACTAGGTCGCTCCGCGCCTCCCGCCATCCTCACCAGGCCAGCCTACAACACCTCCACCCGGCAATCCGCCATCCCCTCGAACAGGTACGCATCCCCGGCGCTGCCCCAGGAGTAGCCATAGTGCACCGGCACCGCCACGGCCGGCCGCAGCGCTTCCACCGCCGCCGCGGCCTCATCCGGCGACATCACGCTCCACCCCGCCACCGGCAGCACGGCGATATCGACGTTCTCGATCAAACGCATTTCCGGAATCAACCCGCTGTCGCCGGCGTGGTACACCCGCACCCCGTCCATCTCGATCACGAACCCCAGCCCATCGTCGGCAAAAGGATGTCCCGGTATCTCCGGTCGCGGGGCCGTCGTTTCGCCGTTCGCATCCCCGGTCTCCTCCTCCAGCATGTAGGCCGCCACGGCCTCCACGTCCACCCCCCGGCCTCGAAACGTCCCCCGGGGCGGCAGGGCGTCGGCCAGCGGCAGACCCGTCTCCGCCAGCGTCGTCACCACCGCCTCATTGCTCACAATCATCGTGTCCGCCCGGCACACCCTTCGCAGGTCGTCGATGCTCAAGTGCCCCTCATGGCCGTGGGTCACCAGCACGATGTCGGCCGCGAATACCTGGTAGTCCTCCAGCCGAAACGGGTCCACGTAGACCGTCCTTGAACCGCGCAGCAGAATCCCGGCTTCCGGCAGCCGCTCGAGCGTGATTCCGTCGTACTCCAGCAAATCGCCAATCCTCTCCTCGTCGCCGTCAAAGCCAACTCCCCGCACATTACGCGATCCGCACTTGCCGCTCGGCGTCCGGCCCGCCGATAATCGACCCGTGCGCGCCGGCTTTCGCGCATCTCCCGGGGGATAGACCGATCCAGGCAGCGCCCTTCCACACGTTCATTATCCGCGCCGTCCGTTCATGATCGCCCGCCGTTTCCCCGCCTTCCAGTCCGCCGACTACCGCCACCTTTTCCTCTACGCCTTCTTCACCACCGCCTCCCGCTGGGCGCTCATGCTGGCCCGCGCCTGGCTGGTCTTCGAACTCACCGACTCTTCGCTGGCGGTCGGGCTGGTCACCTTCGCCGGAATGTCGCAGTTCATCATCATCGGGCCGGTCGCCGGGGTCATCGCCGACCGCTTCGACCGCCGCCGCCTGGCCCTCGCCGCCGTCTTTCTGATGATGGCCTCCTCCGCCGGCCTCGCCATCCTGGTCATCGCCGACGTGGTGGCCGTCTGGCAGGTCGTCCTCCTGGCGGTCGTTTACGGCATGGCGATGGCGCTCGCCGGCCCGGCGGTCCAGGCGCTCATCCCCAACCTGGTCCCCGCCGAGCATCTGCTCAACGCCGTCGCTCTCAGCGGCATCTCCCAGCACGGCTCCCGGATCGCCGGACCGCTCCTCGGCGGAATCCTCCTGGCCACCCTCGGCGCCGGGTTCGTCTTCATCGCCGCCACCCTCATCCTCATCTTCGCCCTCGTTCAGTTGCTGCAAATCCGCCACCGTCAGACCCCCGCCCCCCGCCCCACCACCGGCAGCCTATCGCCCGGCGACGTCCTCGACGATATCCGCGGAGGGTTTAGCCATCTCCGCCGCGACGCCCGCATTTTCGCCATCATCGGTTGCGTCGCCTTCCACTGCGCCTTCACCATGGCCTACGAGTCCCTGCTGCCCCGTCTTGCCGACGGCCTCGGCGGCGGCAGCAACACCTTCAGCGCGATCGTCATGGGTGTCGGCGCCGGCGCCGTCTCGTTCATTCGCCAGAAGGCCCGCCAGGGCCCGGTGATGGCGCTCACCGGCATCGGCAGCGGCCTGGCCATGGTCGTCCTCGGCACGGCCACCATCCCGGCCGTCGCCGTTCTCGGCGCCTTCCTCGCCGGCGCCACCCAGGCCAGTTACATGACCATCTCCAACACTCTCGTCCAGCAGGTCGTCCCCGACCGCCTCCGCGGCCGCGTCATGTCCATCTTCGCCATGCTCGCTGCCGGCTTCATGGCCTTCATGAACCTCGGCTTCGGCTGGCTCGCCGACACGGTTGGCGTCCGCCCGCTGATGCTGGTCCCGGGCATCGCCTGGATCGTCATCTTCGCGCTGGCGGCGCTCTTCCTCACCGAGATTCGCCACGTCCTGCGGGTCGGCGATTTCCGACCCCGCGCCGCCGCCGCCGTAGCTCCGTAGCTCTCGCCGGAGTCCTTGCCCCACCCGCCCGTCGCGCCCACAATGGT
>CAYYTN010000160.1:0-6036 GCA_964474495.1 uncultured Chloroflexota bacterium | reverse complement strand
AGCCGCTATCCGGATTGCGAATACACGACCTGGACGCGCCCGAAGCCGACCGGTGAGGCCGGGGCGCCGGCGGCGGGCAACGAGTCGGACAGCGACCCGAAGCCGCCGGATGCGGCGGATGCGGCGCCGCCGGAGGAGAAGGAGACTGCCGGGGCGGAAGCCGCGGAAGCAGTGGAAGTGGCGGCCGGCGACGAGCCGGCGGAGAAGGTCGAGGCCGGCGCGGAGGGACCCGCCGGCAAGTAACCGACGGCCGGGAACGGTCCCCGGAGGCGGGGCGGCTGCGGTATCATTCCGGGACGCGCCGCTTTTCGCGGCCGATCAATCACACCATCCGACCAGCGAGTCCTGCCGGCCAGAGCCGGTCCTCGCAAGATGGGATGACGATGGCGGAAGTGAAAGGAACGGGTAGTAGTTTGCCCCTATTAGAAATGCGCGAGTTGCTCAGTGCCGGGGTGCACTTCGGGCACAAGACGCAGCGCTGGAACCCGAAGATGCGCCGCTTCATCTTCGGCGCCCGCAACGGCATCCACATTATCGACCTGCAACACACGGTGCGGGCGATCGACGAAGCGAATGCCATCCTGGTGCACATCGTCCAGAACGGCGGCCGCGTGATCTTTGTCGGCACCAAGCGGCAGGCGCGCGACGCGGTGCAGGCCGCCGCCGAGCAGTCCGGTCAGTTCTACGTGAACCAGCGCTGGCTGGGCGGGACACTGACGAACTTCCAGACCATCAAACACCGCCTGCAGCGGCTGCGCGAACTGCGCGCGCTGCACCTCGACGGGGAGTTTGAATCGCTGTCGAAGCGCGACATGCAGAAACAGCTGGTCGAACTGCAACGGCTGGAACGCAAGATGGGCGGACTGGCGACGATGGCGGAGCTGCCCGACGTGCTGTTCCTGATCGACCCGCGGCGCGAGCACATCGCGGTGAACGAGGCGCGGGTGCTGGGTATCCCGGTGGTGGCGCTGGTGGACACCAACTGCGACCCGGACGAAGTGGATCTGCCGATTCCCGGCAATGACGACTCGATCCGATCCAACCGGCTGATATTGGGGAAGGTGGCGGAGAACGTCGCGGAGGCGTTTGAGCTCTACGAGACCCAGCGGATCGAGCGCGAAGAGAAGGAACGCGTCGAGCGAGAGCGCCAGGAGCAGGCGCGCCGTGAGATGGCGAGGAAACGGCAGGAAGCCGAAGCCCAGGCGCGGGCCGAGGAAGAACGGGCGGCGCGCGAGCAGCGCAGCGCCGCGGCGGCGGCTCCGGCAGGGGCTCCGGCAGGAGCTCCAGCAGCGAAGCCGGCGGGCGCCCCATCGGGCCAGGACCGGCCGCGCCGGGTAGTGCAGAGTCCGGCGGCCGCTCAGCCGGGCGCGAAGGCGGCTGCGAAGGCGGCCGCGAAGGCGGCTGCGAAACCGGCCGCGAAGGCGGCGGCGAAGGCGGCAGCGAAACCAGCCGCGAAGGCTGAAGCCAAGCCGGCCGCGAAGGCGGCGGCCAAACCGGCCGCAAAGGCTGAAGCCAAGCCGGCGGCGAAGGCGGCGGCCAAACCGGCCGCAAAGGCTGAAGCCAAGCCGGCGGCGAAGGCGGCGGCCAAGCCGGCCGCAAAGGCTGAAGCCAAGCCGGCGGTGAAGGCGGCAGCGAAACCGGCGGCGAAGGCCGCTGCGAAACGGGCCGCCAAGGCCAAAGCCAACAGCAAGGCCAAGGCAAAAGCGAAGAGCAAGGCCAAGGCGAAGAGCAAATCCAAGCCGGCCGCGGCCGACTAACCCGGTACAACCAACCAAGAAGGACGAGTAGCTGGAGATGGTTTCTGAAGTATCCGCGGCAATGGTCAGAGAACTGCGCGATCTGACCGGCGGCGGGATCATGGACTGCAAACGCGCGCTGGTGGAAACCGGCGGGGACATCGAGAAGGCGAGCGCGATCATCCGCGAGGGCGGCCGGGCGCGCGCCGCGAAACGATCGAGCCGCGCCACCAAACAGGGCGTGGTGCACGCCTACATCCACCCCGGGCGACCGCTCGGGGCGATGATTGAACTGGCCTGCGAGACCGACTTCGTGGCCCGCACCGATGAGTTCAAGACGCTGGCCAACGAACTGGCGATGCATATCGCGGCGATGGGCCCGCAGCGGATTGCCGACGAGGACGACGGCGAGGGCGAGGCTCTGCTCGACCAGGCCTACGTCCGCGATCCGGCGCGCACCGTCGGCGAACTTATCCAGGAGACGATTGCCCGGACCGGCGAAAACGTGCAGGTCGCGCGCTTCAGTCGGTTCGAGGTGGGAGCGTAGCCGTCCAGGAAGACGGAAGCCTTTGACCGCGCCAACATACCGAAGAGTCCTGCTGAAGCTCAGCGGCACCGCGCTCTGTGAAGAGGGCGGACACGGTATATCTCCGGAGCGGGCCCGTGAACTCGGTCAGCACGTCGTGGAGGCCCATGCCCTGGGGGTGCAACTCGGGATCGTGATCGGCGCCGGCAACATCTGGCGCGGGCATGAGGCCGAGGCGGCCGGCATCGATCGGTCGACTGCCGACTACATGGGCATGCTGGCGACGGTGATGAACGCGCTGGCGTTGCAGGACGCGGTCGAGTCGCTGGGGGTCGAGACCCGCGTGCAGACGGCCATCGAAATGCGCGAGATCGCCGAGCCCTACATCCGCCGGCGGGCGGTGAAGCACCTGGAATCGGACCGGGTGGTCATCTTCGCCGCCGGGACCGGGAACCCCTATTTCACGACCGATACGGCGGCCGCGCTGCGCGCGATGGAGATCGGGGCCGATGCGTTCCTGAAGGCCACCCAGGTTGACGGCGTCTACGACAAGGACCCGCGCACCAGCCCGGACGCGAAGCGCTTCGACCGCATCAGCTACCTGGACGCGCTGAATCGGGGATTGAAGGTCATGGACGCCACCGCGTTCAGTTTGTGCATGGAAAACGACATGCCGATCGTGGTATTCAGGCTTGAGGATCCGGACAGCCTGCCGCGGATCCTGCACGGCGAGAAGTTGGGCACGCTAGTAGGAGCGACTTCCTGATGTTGGACGAACTGCTTGACGACGCCAGCCGTCACATGGACCTCTCGCTCGGCGTTCTGGATCGCGAACTGACGGGAATCCGCACCGGGCGGGCTTCGACCACGTTCGTGGAGGGATTGATGGTGCAGGCCTACGACGGCGAATCGCCGCTGAACACGCTGGCGACGCTGGCGGTGCCGGAGGCGCGGTTGCTGGTGGTGCAGCCCTGGGATAAGTCGATCATGACGGCCATCGAACGCGCCATCGAGAACTCCGACCTGGGCATCACCCCGTCGAACGACGGCACGGTGATCCGGCTGCCGTTCCCGCCGCTCAGCGAGGAGCGCCGCCGCGACCTGGTGAAGGTGGTGAAATCCAAGGTGGAGGACGCCAAGGTGGCAGTGCGTAACATCCGCCGCGATGCCCAGGACGATGTGCGCGAGGCGGAGAAGGAGAAGATGTGCTCGCAGGACGACGCCCACAAGGCCCTGGAGAAACTGCAAGAAATCACCGATTCGAAGATCGTCAAGGCCGACGAGGCCGGCGAGCGCAAAGAGGCGGAAGTGCTTGAAGTCTAGGTTGAGTTCGGCACAGTGAGCATGGGCGAGCGGGACCGCCGCGACGACGAATCGGCGCCGGCGATTCCCCGACACGTGGGGATCGTGATGGATGGCAACGGCCGCTGGGCGGCCGGGCAGGGCCTGGGACGATCCGAAGGGCACCGGGCCGGGGCCATGCGGGTGCGCCCGATCGCGGAGGCCTGCATCGATCACGGCATCAAGCATCTGACCGTCTACGCGCTGTCCACGGAGAACTGGTCCCGGCCGCGGGAAGAGATCGACATGCTGCTGGAACTGATCGGCAAGAGCCTGCAGGCGGAGCGCAAGGCCATCTTCGAGAACCGCATCCGCATCAAAGTGCTGGGCTCGCTGGACCCGATTCCACCGCCACTGCGAATCTCGATTCGCCAGATGGAGAGGGCGACGGCCAATTTCGACCGATTGACGCTGAATATGGCGTTCAACTATGGCGGTCGCGCCGAGATCGTGCGGGCGGTGAAGGGCCTGATGCAGGACGGGATCGACGCCGAGGACGTCACTGAAGACCTGCTGGAGCGCTACCTGTACACGGCCGGGCAACCGGCGCCGGACCTGATAATCCGTACCGGCGGGGAACAACGGCTGAGCAACTTCCTGATGTGGCAGTCGGCCTATGCCGAGTTCTACTGGACGTCGGCGCTGTGGCCGGATTTCGGCGCCGCGGAGTTCGGTAAGGCCATCCGGGATTTTTCTGGCCGGAAACGCCGCTATGGCGGCGTGCAAACCGGAACCGGCATCCCCGGCGCTCTTGGCGACGGCTAGGCGCAACCTGCTGCTGCGGTCGGCCACCGCGGCGGTGCTGCTGCCGGTGGCGCTGCTGGCGGTCTGGGCCGGGAATCCGACGCTGCTGATCCTGACCGCGCTGGTGGTCTTGCTCGGGGTGTGGGAAATGCGCGGGATCGCCCGGGCCGCCGGCTGGCGTTTCGCGCCCTGGATCGCGCTGCCGCTGGCATTGCTGCTGGTTCCGGCGCCGGTGGTGGAACCGACGGCGGCGATTGTGTTGCTGGCGGTGGCCGCGGGGCTGGTGCTGGGCGGGACGATCATCACGCTGCGCGAGGCGGCCGGGGGCGCACGCGCCCGCCTGGCGGCGAGTGCCGGCGCGGCGATCTACGTCGGCGGGCTGGCCGCGGCGCTGCCGGCGCTCCGTGACCTGCCGGACGGCCTGCGCTGGGTCGTCTTCCTGCTGGCGGTGGTGTGGGCCTACGACATTTGCGCCTACGCGATCGGGGTGACCGTAGGACGGCGCCTGTTTTCGCCGCGATTGTCGCCGCGCAAGACCTGGGAAGGGGTCGGCGGCGGCCTGGCCGGAGCGCTGCTGGCGGGCGCGGTGATGAGTTTCTTTCTCGATGTGGGCGCCGCGATTCTGCTGCCGGCGGCGGCGGCCACGGCGGTTGCCGCCCAGGCCGGCGACCTCTTTGAATCGGCGCTGAAGCGCCGCGCCGGGGTCAAAGACTCCGGGCGGCTGGTGCCCGGCCACGGTGGTATTCTCGACCGCATCGACAGTTTGTTATTCGCCGGGCCGGTGGTGTTCGCGTTCGCGACGTTCTCAAGCGGCCCCGGCTAGCGGATCCCACGGTATGTCACGGCGCAAAGTAGCCATTCTCGGCAGCACCGGCTCGGTCGGTACCCAGGCCCTGGACGTTCTCCGCCGGCATCGTGATGCCTTCGAGATCGTCGGGCTGGCCTGTGGCTCGAACAGCGACCGGCTGGTGGCCCAGGCGGTGGAGTTCGACGTGCCGCTGATCGCGCTGGGCGATCCGAACGCAAAGCCGACGAGTCCCCTGCCGGAGGGTATCCGGCTGGTGACCGGGCCCGGCGGGCTTTGCGAGATCGCGGCGGGGGCGGCGGAGATGGTGCTGGTGGCGACGATCGGTGAGGCCGGGCTGCTGCCGACGGCGGCGGCGATCCGCGAGGGCAAGGCGGTGGGGCTGGCGAGCAAGGAACTGCTGGTGATGACCGGGTCGCTGCTGACGGAAATGGCGACGCGGCACAGTTCGTTGATTCTGCCGATCGACAGCGAACACAGCGCCATCTGGCAGTGCCTGCAGGGCGAGGATCACCGGCGCATCGCACGGCTGCTGCTGACGGCCTCCGGCGGGCCGTTCCTGGACACGCCCATGGAGGAACTGGCGCGGGCCGGCCGGCGGGAGGCGCTGAACCATCCGAATTGGAACATGGGCCCGAAGGTGACGGTGGACTCGGCGACGCTGATGAATAAGGGCCTCGAGGTGATTGAGGCGCGCTGGCTGTTCGGCGTTTCCTACGACCAGATCGATGTGGCGGTGCACCAGCAGAGCGTGGTGCACTCGATGGTGGAGTTCACCGACGGCGCGGTGAAGGCGCAACTGGGCCGGCCGAGCATGGATCTGCCGATCGCCTATGCGCTGGCCTATCCGGAACGGCTGGTCGACCCGGAACTGGGCGGCGGGC
>CAYYTN010000159.1:298-6065 GCA_964474495.1 uncultured Chloroflexota bacterium | reverse complement strand
GACGCGCCGGGCCAGCGGGACGCCGCGGGTGCGCATGCCGACGAGGACCAGGTCGGCGGCGCCGGAGTTCTGCTCGACGATCTCGTGGGCGATACGGGTGAGCGCCCGGCGCATGTCGTCGGCGTCCATGATCTGTCGCCGGTTCAAATGAACACCGTTTCGGGGCAAAAAAAAGCCTCCCCCAGGGGGTGGGAGGGCGATCGGTATTCGGTTGCGTAGCGCGGCTTCAGATTCCCGTCCTTTCCGCCTCACCGGGTCGGATTAAAGGCCGGGACGGATTATAGACGGCAAACGGTCCGACGCGAAAGCCCGGGCCATCGCGAGGTGATTGTGAGGGCGCCATTACGGCTGTTGATGTGGGGGTGAGGCATGCGGCGGAGACTGATAATCAAGGTACAAGCCGGTCCTGCAACGGTCCGTTGGCGACCGCCGGTAGGGGCGGAGAAGGAGGACGCCGATGTGGCCCTTCAAGAAGAAAGATAGCGAAGAGACGGAGGTCGTCGGAAACCGGGCGGTGGCGGCGGTGGATTGCGAGCATCCCCTTGCGTCGCGGGTGAGCCAGTACGGGGAGGTGGACGGGGCGCGCAAAGTGACCGGGATGCACTGTGAGCTTTGCGGGGCCGATCTGATGGGCTCGAAGGCCGACGCCGCCTGAGGAACGGTCTCAAGACGGGTGCCCGACGGGTTGAGTCGCCGGGCAGGTCCCGGGAGTTAGTTTACATAACGTAGATTGACTGGTAGGGTGGCGGTGAGTGAAAGTGGCGCACCGGAGCTTTTCCAGAAAGCTCGCGGCGGCGGCACTACTGGGAGGCTGGTGTGGGCTGCTGGCGATCTTCGTCCCCGCGGGAGTCGCGCGGGCGGCGCCGCCGGGGGCCGGATTGATGCCCGAATACGAGTCGCGGGATCAGTGCGTGGTGGTGACGGCGCGGACGATCTGCGGGAGCCGGGTGGTCTACCTCGATGGACAACCGCTGCCGGCGCCGCGCTCGGTGCTGGACGATGACCAACTGCTGACGATCTACGGGAAATCGCTGTGCCTGGCGCCGGTGATGGGCATCCTGGGCCGGTATTGCTCGATGGAAGAGATGGTGGCCGAATCGCAGCCGCTGTTCGAGGGGCTGGATGCGGCCAACGGCGAGCGAGGGGTGCGGCTGGCGGCTCACGTCGTCTACGGGATGGCGCGGCCATGCTGGGGCCTGGACGATAGCTGCCTGATGTACCTGGAGGAGCATGGCTTCGACATCGTCAGCGAGTACATCGAGCCGGCCGCGGCCCTGGGAGTGGAGGTGGTGCTGGACGTGCAGATGGGCCGCTCGACGCCGCTGGAGGAGATCGAGCGGATGATCGCGCGCGGCTACCTGGCCTACCCGAACGTACATATCGCCCTGGACCCGGAGTTCGCGACCGGGCCATACCAGATGCTGCCCGGCTCGCCGATCGGGCGTCTGGACGCGCTGAGCATCAACGAGGGGCTGCGCCGCCTGGACGACTACCTTCGCGAGATCGGCTCACCAACCCGGCGGGTGGTGATGCTGCACCAGTTCATCGACAACGCCACGGATTCCTGGACGATGATCCCGAACAAGGAACTGATCGAAACCTTCGATTATCTCGACGTGGTCCCGGTGATGGACGGGTTCGGCGGGCGCAACATCAAGGTCCGCAAGTACAACCTGATCACGGACGCGACGATCTATCCCTGGATCGAGCGCCGGTCGATAAAGCTGTTCCTGCCGAATCCCTGGTCGCCGAGTCACCAGGATTTCCCGGTGCTGACCTGGCCGCAGGTGGTGGGCGATGAGCCGACTTCGGGCGGCTACCGGATGGAGCACGCGCCGGATGTGGTGGTGGTGGCCTAGCGGCTAGTCGCGGACGATGAGCGCTTCGCGGTGCTGGCCGGTACCGACGTAGCTGACGGGCACGCCGACGATCTCCTCGACCCGCTCGACGTAGCGCCGCGCGTTGGCCGGCAGGTCGTCCCAGCGGTTGATGCCGGCGATATCGGTCTCCCAGCCGGGGAGCTCTTCGTAAACCGGCTCCACCCGGTCCAGGCGGTGGGTGGTGGGCACCGAATCGAGCACCGCGCCGTTGAGCCGGTAGCCGGTGCAGACCGGGATGGTCGGGAAGATGTCGAGCAGGTCGATCTTGGTCAGCGCCAGGTTGGTGAGGCCGTTGATGCGGGCGGCGTGGCGGACCGCCACCGTGTCCATCCAGCCGACCCGCCGGGGTCGGCCGGTGGAGACGCCGTACTCGCCGCCGCCGCGGGACCGCAGCTGGTGGGCAATGTCGCCGTCGAGCTCGGTGGGGAAGGGGCCCTCGCCGACCGACGAGGTAAACGCCTTGGCGACGCCGATGGAGCGGTCGATGCGTCCGGGCGGGATGCCGGTGCTGACGCAGGCGCCGGCGACCGTGGGGCTGGAACTGGTGACGTACGGATAGTGCCCCCAGTCGATGTCGCGCATGATGCCGAGCTGGCCTTCGAGCAGGATGTTCTCGCCCGCTTCGAGGGCGCGACCGACCAGCCCGAAGGTGTCGGTGATGAAGGGGGCCAGCTGTTCGCGCCAGCGGCGGCAGAGATCCAGCATGTCCGCCAGTTCGAAGCCGGCATGGCCGAAGCTGGCCTTGAGGACGCGGTTCTTCTGTTCGAGAATGTGCGGCAGGTACTCGCTCAGGTAGTCGTCGTCGAGGAGGTCTGCGAACTGGATGCCGGAACGGGCGAACTTGTCGGCGTAGGTTGGGCCGATGCCGCGGCGGGTGGTGCCCTGGACCAGGTCGCCGCGGCTGTCCTCTTCGGCGCTGTCGGTGGCCACGTGATAGGGCATGACGACGTGGGCGCGCTCGGCGATGTAGAGGCGGCCGGCGAACTCCAGGTCCGGCAGGCGCTCGCTGAGGGAGGCCATCTCGGCGAGGAATGATTCCGGATTGACCGCCGTGCCCGGACCCAGCAGGTTGACCGTCTGCTCGCGGAGGATGCCGGAGGGGACCAGATGAAGCCCGAAGTTGCCGGCGTCGGTGATTACAGAGTGCCCGGCGTTATCGCCGCCCTGGAAGCGAATGACCAGGTCGGCGTCATCCGAGATCGAGTCGACGATCTTGCCCTTGCCTTCGTCGCCCCACTGGGTGCCGACGACACAGGTGACGCTCACAAGGGGACTCCAGATCGAGATTGAATAATGGGGCCGAGCCGGGCCCGACGCCCGGCGACCAACAAGATTACTACAGGGCGGCGGGGTGGCGGGGGGAAAGGCGGTAGTCGGCGGTCAGCTGATCGGCGACCGCTGGGCAACTTCGACGCCGGGCGCGCGGCTCTCGGAGCGGGCGGTGGCGGCCTTGACGAAGCCGTCGAAGAGCGGGGGGGGGGGCGGCGGGGCGCGAAGTGAATTCGGGGTGGAATTGCACGGCGACGAACCAGGGATGGTCGCGCAGTTCGATGATTTCGACCAGGTCTTTGTCCGGGTTGATCCCGCTGAGATCCATGCCGGCGGCGGTCATGCGGTCGCGGTAGTCGTTGTTGAACTCCATGCGGTGGCGATGGCGTTCGTTGACCAGGTCGACTCCGTAGGCCGCCGCTGCGCGGGTGCCGGGGACCAGCCGGCAGGGCTGCTCGCCCAGCCGCATCGTGCCGCCCATGTCTATCGCGCCGTAGTGCTCGGGCATCGGCCAGATGACCGGGTCGCCGGTCTCGGCGTCGAACTCGATGCTGTTCGCGCTCTCAAGGTTCAAGACGTTCCGCGCGAACTCGATGACCGCCGTCTGCAGCCCCAGGCAGAGGCCCAGGTAGGGGATTTGGTTGACCCGGGCGTAGCGGCCAGCCTCGATCTTGCCTTCGATGCCGCGCGGCCCGAAGCCGCCGGGGACGACGATGCCGTCGACGCCGTCGAGCACCGCGTCGATGTTGTCGGCGTCGAGCCGCTCGGAGTCGATCCAGCGGATGTTGGGGCGGTGGCCGTTGTGGATGCCGGCGTGGCGGACGGCCTGTTCGACGCTGATGTAGGCGTCGGCGGCGTGGACGTACTTGCCCACCAGGGCGATGTCGAGCGGGCGGGTGGCCTCGGTCATCTGGTCGACCAGGCGCTGCCAGGACCGCAGGTCGACGGTCCGCTCGGGGAGGTCCAGCTTGCGGCAGATCAGGCGGCCCAGGCCGGCCTCTTCCAGGAACAGCGGGACGGCGTAGATGTTATCGATGGATTCCAGCGAGATGACGGCCTCGTCTTCGACATCGCAGAAGAGGGCCAGCTTTTCGCGGGTTCCGGGCTGGAAGGGGTAGTCGGTCCGGCAGGCCAGGATGTCCGGGAGGATGCCGATGCCGCGCAGCGTGGCGACGCTGTGCTGGGTGGGCTTGGTTTTCAGCTCGCCGGTGGCGCCGATGTGCACCAGGAAGGTGAGGTGGACGTACATGACGTTCTCGGGGCCGATTTCGCGGCGGAGCTGCCGCAGGGCCTCCAGGAACGGCAGGCCTTCGATGTCGCCGACGGTGCCGCCGACCTCCACGATAACGACGTCGGCGTCGCTTTCCTCGCCCAGGCGCTTGACATGGTGTTTGATGCCGTCGGTGACGTGGGGGATCACCTGGATGGTGCCGCCGAGGAAGTCGCCGCGGCGCTCGCGCTTGATGACCTCTTCGTACACCTGACCGCTGGTGACGTTGCTGGCGCGGGTGAGCGGGACATCGATGAAGCGCTCGTAGTGGCCGAGGTCGAGATCGGTCTCGGCGCCGTCGATGGTCACGAAGACCTCGCCGTGCTGGGCCGGGCTCATCGTGCCCGGGTCGACGTTGATGTAGGGGTCGAGCTTCATGATCGACACTTCGAACCCGCGGGCCTTGAGCAGCCGGCCGATGGAGGCGCAGGTGACGCCCTTGCCGATGCCGGAGACGACCCCGCCGGTTACGAAGATGTACTTGGGGGAAGGCTTCAAGATGGCTCGATCGCCGGGGGTGGGGAGGATGGGGCGGTGGCGGGGATGTTGGGGCCGGGGAAAGGGGCCGGCACTAGGTCTTTTCGCCTACCGGGCGCTTGAGCTTGGCCCGCGATTCGAGCCGCACGACTTCGGTGTTTTCGGTCGGCAGTGCCCCGCGCCGGATGGTGAGCGCGGCGGCTGGTTCGGGTAGATCCATGCCGAGTTCGCGCAAGAAGCTGCCGATGGCCTCCTCGTTCTCGGCCGGTTTGGCGGCGGCGTAGCCCATCGGGATTATGTAGGAAGGAGTCATCGCCGAGACCAGGCGGATGGCGTCGACCCGGCTGAACGCGCCGCGCCCGCCGGGCGGGATAATGAGGACCCGCGGCGAATCGAACTGGTCGATGACTTCCTGGTCGGGCGGCGCGTTGAGCTGGCCGAGATGACAGATGGAGACGCCGTCGACGGTGTAGCGGTAGACGTAGCCGGCGCTCTGTCCGTTGGACTCGGCGCTGGGGCGGTGGGCGGGGAGGCCGCGGACAAAGATGCCGCCGATCTCGTATTCGCCGGGGCCCTGGATCGTGTAGACCTCGTGCCGCGACGCCGCGACCAGCTTGCGGGTCTTCGGTCCGACCAGGCTCAACGTCGTAACGTCGGCCTTGATCTGGAGGTTCTGGAAGCTGGGGTCGGGGAGGTAGGGGTCGGTGACGGCGATGGTGTTTCGGTCACGCAATCGGAAGCAACCGCTCCCGAACCAGGCTATCTCCATCCGGCTCCGTTTCAGACGGCAGAGGTTGGCTTCAGAACTTCTGAACTTTAGCATATCCGGGCGGCCGCGCCGACGCGGAGTGCTGGGGGGAACGGCGCGGAT
>CAYYTN010000159.1:0-288 GCA_964474495.1 uncultured Chloroflexota bacterium | reverse complement strand
GCAAATTCCGAGGTTATATGCGCGTACTGGCGGAAAAATCGGAAGCCGGGACAATCGCCGCCATCCTGGGCGCCGCCCGCGAGGTGGCGTCGTTCTCGGAACTCCTGCGGACGATGGTGATCCGGGATCTCAAACTGCGCTATCGCAACTCGGCGCTGGGGTTCCTCTGGTCGCTGCTGTCGCCGCTGCTGATGATGCTGGTGTTCATCCTGGTGTTCAAGGTCCTGACCCAGTCGAACATCGAGAACTACCCGGTGTTCCTGATGGCCGGCCTGCTGCCCTGGATAT
>CAYYTN010000158.1:3266-6081 GCA_964474495.1 uncultured Chloroflexota bacterium | reverse complement strand
CGTGGCAACGGCCGGATCGGATCTTCAGGCACCCGCGCCCAGTCGATCTGCGCGATTTCCAGTCCGCCGCTGCTCAGGTCGGCCCGCGCCGTCGCTACCGCCACCCGCGCCAATCCGTCCACCACGTCCGCCGCCCGCCCCGGGCTTTCGTCCTCGAATTCAATCACCAGGCGCATTTCCTTGGGCAGCGCCCGCGCCTGGGTGTGATCCGAAACTGCCCGAACGGACAGCCCGCCGCGCTCCTCATCGGTCAGCCGCGCCGCGAAGCTCTCTGACTCGACCCACGCGGCGGTGTTCGCCGCCAGCCGGTCGGCCGCCTCCGCCGCCCCCAGGTCGGCCGCCGTCGCCCGCAGGCTCACGCTGGTCCCGGCCCGGTACAGCGGATCCTGCATCAGCACCGTCAGCAGCCCGGCCAACAGGCCGGCCACCGCCGCCGTCACCGTCATAACAATCACCATGCTGTATTCGCGGCGCAGCGCCCCGCCGCGGCTCTGCCGCTCGGCGCTCATCAGTCGAACCTCGCCAGCACCGGCAGGTCCAGCACGTCGGGCACGTCCTCGGCGAACAGCCGCCGCCGGCCCACATCCCAGAAGATCACCAGCATGACGCCAATCACCACCGCCGCCATCTCGCGTAGCGCCACATCCAGCACCAGGTCGCCGGCCGGCGCCGGCACCGGCGCCAGATCGATCAGGGTCAGCGTCGCCACGTCGTAGATAGTCGGGAACAGCCCCTCCAGGTCGCCGGCCAGGGCGTCGGCCCCGGCCTGGGCCAGCGCCACCGACTTCTGCGCGTTGTCGGTGGTCATCCGCAGTTCCAGCCCGCGGTGGGTCCGATCCGTCGCCAGCGCCCCGGCCACTTCGCCGGGAACGATTTCGAGGCCTTCATTCAGCGCGTAGCGGGCCGCCACCAGTTTCGCGAACTCGCTGCCGCGCACGATCCGGCCCAGGTCGTCGACGATGAAATCGCTGGCCGTCGCCCGGCTGACTTCCACGTCATACTGCTCACCGCCGGACATCCGCGCCGCCACCAGCACTTCCATCCGCGCCGGCTGCGGGCTGGAGCGGGCGGCATCGGCGATCAGCGTGGCCACCAGCGTCGCCACCACCACCAGCGCCAGGAACGGCCAGCCGCGCCGCAGCACGTTGCCCAGCCGCTCGGCCGGCATGGAGGCGCCGCCAGTCTTCGCCCGCCGGCCCCGACCGCGCCGGTGCGTCCACCAGGGACGGCCGCGGCGATGCGGGCCCTTGCCCGGGTGCTCAGCCGCCATCTGCGCGCTCCCCGGCGTTGTGCTCGGCCCAGGCGCCGGCCACAAACGACTTCATCTCCTGCACAAAAACCGCCTCGTCGAATCGCTGCGCATTGGCCACCATCCTGACCGCAGAATAGCGGGTTTCATCGAAGGATTGCAGCACCCGCGCCAGCGACGCCACGGTCGGTTCATGGAAGAACTCGCCGGTCTCACCGGGCAGCACCGTGTCGAGCGCGCCGCCGGCCGCGAAGGCCACCACCGGCCGTCCGGCCGCCCCGGCCTCCACCGGGGTGATGCCAAAATCCTCTTCTCCCGGGAAGATGAACGCCCGGCAGCGCGCGAAGTGACGCCGCACCGATTCGTCGTCCTGCCGGCCCAGGAACTCCACCGTCGGCCCGGCCAGCCGTTCCAGCGCCGCCCGGTCGCGCCCGGAGCCGATCACCTTCAACGGCAGACCCAGCTCGGTGCAGGCCCGCACCGCCAGGTCAATTCGCTTGTACGGCGCCAGCCGCGACACCACCAGGAAGTAGTCTTCCGGCTCCGCAACCGGCGTGAAAACACCGGTCGCCACCGGCGGGTAGATCACCGCCGACTCGCGTCCGTAGTAGTCGCGAATCCGATCAGCCACCGCATTCGAGATTGCCACAAAACGGTCCACCCGCCGCGCCGAGCGCCGGTCCCACCAGCGCAGCAGCGCCAGCAGCGGCCGCATCCCGACCCGCAGCGCCGTCCCCACATCCTCTCGCGCCAGGTAGCCGGCCGGGCTCCACACGAACCGCGTCGGCGTCAGGCAGTAGCACACGTGCAGCGTCCGCGCCGGGGTGCGCACCGACTTGCAGAACGCGCTGGCGTTGCTGATCACCACGTCGTAGCCGTCCAGCTTCGTCGTACCGAAGGCCAGCGGGTAGACCGGCAGGTACCAGCGATGCCGCCCCACCACCCCCGGCAGCCGCTGCATGAAGCTGGTCCGCACGTCGAGTTCGCCGAAGCCCGGGTCCACCAGTTCCGGCGCGAAGATCGAAGTGTGCAGCGGCGCTTCGGGGTACATCGCGGCCAGTTCCAGCAGGACCTTTTCGGCCCCACCCATCTGGTTGAGCCAGTCGTGCACCAACCCCACATTCGGCGAACTGTCTACCGCCACCCCCTAGTACGCCCCTTCGCCGCGGATCACCGCCGGGATCGTCCGCAACATAATCTTCACGTCCAGCCCCAGCGACCAGTGCCCCACGTAATAGGCATCCAGCATCACCATTTCCTCGAACGACAGGTTGCTGCGCCCGCTCACCTGCCACAGCCCGGTGACGCCGGGTCGCACGGCCAGAAAGAGGTCGGCCCCGGCAGCACCCGCAGCCGGGTGTGCGCCCAGTCGTCGTACTGCGCCACTTCTTCGCGCACCTGCGCCCGCGGGCCCACCAGGCTCATGTCGCCGCGCAGCACGTTGATCAACTGCGGCAACTCGTCGATGCTGGTGCGCCGCAGCAGCCGTCCCACGCGCGTGCGCCGCGGGTCGTCTCTGCGCTTGAACAGCGGCTCCGAGGACGAACCCGGATAGAGCTTCTCCAT
>CAYYTN010000158.1:0-3254 GCA_964474495.1 uncultured Chloroflexota bacterium | reverse complement strand
GCTTGATCGCCACGATCATGATCAACAGCAGCGGCGACAGGATGGTCAGCAGCAGCGCCGCCAGCAGCACGTCCAGCACTCGTTTCTGCACGTGATTGAATCCGGCGATCTCGTTGGTGCTCAGGGTGAACAGCGGGATGCCGCCGATTTCCTCGGTATGCAGCCGCCCGGCCTGGATGTCCACCAGGTCCGGCACCACCGTGCAGCGCGCCCCGGTGCGCCGGCAGGCATCGACCGCTTCGCTCACCGCCAGCGTCGCCGCCGGCGGCAGCGCCACGATCGCCCGCCCCACGCCATGCTCGGTCAGCGCCGCCTCCAATCCCGCCGGCCCCGCCAACCGCTCGAACCGGCCGAAATCCGATTCGTCGCCGTCGGCGTGGTCCACGAAGCCCACCAGTTGCAGCCCCGACCCCGGCGTGGCCGTCAGTTGCTGCATCAGCATCTTGGCCATATTCCCGCGCCCCACCACCAGCACCCGCTCCACGTCGCGGCCGCGCTTGAACCGGGCGATCCGCACCACCCGCAGCGCGTAGCGCCAGATCGCCGTCAGCCCCACCCCGGCGGCGAACAGGTAGCCGAACATCAACCGCGAAAAGAACGCCGGCCGGAACAGGAAGAAGACGATTATCACGGCCGCCGTCGCCAGCAGCCCCGCCATCCCCACCTTCGGCACCTCGTCCAACCAGCGAATCGAGCGCCGGTGGGCGTAGGAGCCGTACAGGTACAGCGCCAGCAGCATCACCGCCGTGAAGGTCAGCCCGACCGGCCAGTATTCGCTCAGGGGGGTGAACTGAAACTCGGTCAGGTCGGGGCCGAGGCGCAGTTCGTAGCGCAGCCAGTGGGCCAGCAGGAACCCGCCCACCACCGCCACCACGTCGCCGAGCAGCGTCAGCAGCGCCCAGCGCCGCCGCCCGCCCGGTCCCACCCCGGTCGCCTGAGCGGACGGCCCGCCGCTACTCAAGCGCGGCCCGCGGCCAGTCGGTAGGCCTCGCGACAGCGCTCGGCGGCCACGTCCCAGGAGAACTTCCGCGCCCGTGCCAGGCCCTGCTCGCGCCGCGTCGCGCGCCGCTCCGTCGATCCCACCAAATCCGCCAGCGCACCCGCCAGTTCCTCAACATCCCCGGGGGTCGTCAGCACCCCGGCGTCCCCGGCCACCTCCGGCAAAGACGACGCGTCCGAGGTCACCACCGGGGTCCCGCAGGCCATCGCTTCCAGCACCGGCAATCCAAACCCCTCGTAGGCCGAGGGATACACGAAAACCTGCGCGGAATTGTACCAAAGCGCCTGCTCTTCCCCGGGCACGAAACCGGCGAAACGGACTACATCACCCAGGCCCTCGTCGGCCACCGCCCGCTCGATCGCCCCGTAGCCCCAGCCCGGCCCCCCGGCCAGCACCAATTCACCGTCATACCCCGAGCGCCGCAGCCGCGCGAAGGCCCGCACCAGCACGTCCACGTTCTTGCGCGGCTCCAGGGTGCCCAGGTACAGCACGAACTCCTCCGGCAACCCCTTTTGCTCGCGGAACTCCGCCACCGCGTCGGGGTCCAGCGGTCGCATGTTCGGGTCGGTCGCCGCGTAGACCACCCGGATCTTCCGCGGGTCGGTGCCGAAATAGCGCACGATGTCGTCGCGGGTGGCCTTTGAGTCGGCCAGGATCACCCGCGCGCGGCGCGCCGCCAGCCGGCTCATCGCGTTCAGGTACACCCGCCGCCGCCACGGATGCGCCCGCGGCTCGACGATGTAGGAGAGGTCATGGATGGTCAGCACCTGGGCGCCCGGCGCCGCCAGCGGGGCTACGTTCAGAAACGAATGGGTGACATCCAGCCCGTCGCGCAGCGCCCACCAGGGCAGCGCGGTCTGCTCCCACAGCACCCGCAGCGCCGTCCGCGAAGTCGGCAGCCGCGCCCGCCGCACGCGCATCCCGGCCGGGACCGCGAACGGCAGCTCAGTCACCGAGTCGTTGATGTAGAGCACGAACTCCATCCCGCCGCCGGCGGCCAGCCGTTCGACGATGGCGCGGGTATAGCGGCTGACCCCGGCGTTGCGAAAGCCGCTGCCGGTGTACATAACCTGGGCGTTGAGGCCTACTCGCACGCTGCGTCCGTTTCGTTTACTGGTTTGCCCCCGCCACCTTCAACGCGCCGCCGCCTCGAAAAGGAACGGAAGCGGAGTTCTGCCCCCCTCGATCTCCAGCCGCCACCGCCCCACGGCCCGGAAAGCAAACGGAGCCGGGGCTTTCGCCCCGGCTCCGTCGAAGTTCGACTCTGCGTCGGACTATTCCGGCCCTACTCTCCCAGAACTTCCTGGGTCATCGGGTCGAACAGGTGCATGTGGTTCATGTCCCACACCAGTTCGAAGTCCGTTCCGAGCTGCGCCGTCGTCCGTGGGTCGACCCGCGCGATGTACGAGGTATCGTCCCCGGACAGCAGGTACAGGTAAACCTCACTACCCAGCGGCTCCGACACGTCCACCTTGGAGTGAACGATCTCGTCAACCGTGGCTCGCGACGGGGCGAACGCCGGGTCGAAGATGTCCTCCGGTCGCAGACCGAAGATCAGGTCCTCGCCGATGTGCGAAGCAACCGCGGCCCGCTTGTCCGGCGGGACGTTCAGCCTGGTATCGCCACCGAACAGCTCGACCACCATGGCGTCGGCCGTGCCGGTCAGCTTGGCGTCGTAGAAGTTCATCGCCGGGCTTCCGATGAAGCCGGCCACGAACATGTTCACCGGGTTGTCGTAGACCACCTGGGGCGGCCCGATCTGCTGCAGCACGCCATCGCGCAGAACCGCGATCCGCGAGCCCATCGTCATCGCCTCGGTCTGGTCATGGGTGACGTAGATCACCGTCGTCTGAAGTCGCTCGTGCAGCCGGATCAGCTCCGCGCGCGTCTGGACACGCAGCTTGGCGTCCAGGTTCGAGAGCGGCTCATCCATCAGGAAGCACTTCGGCTCACGCACGATCGCGCGACCCAGCGCCACCCGCTGTCGCTGTCCACCGGACAGCTGCTTCGGCTTGCGGTCGAGGAGCTCGCCAATCGCCAGCAGCTCCGCGGCCTCTTGCACGCGCCGCTCGATCTCCTGCTTCGGGGTCTTGCGCAGGCGCAGCCCGAAAGCCAGGTTGTCGTACACGCTCATGTGCGGGTACAGCGCGTAGCTCTGGAACACCATCGCGATGTCCCGGTCCTTCGGCGCAACATCGTTCACCAGGCGATCCCCGATGTAGATGTTGCCTTCGGTCAGTTCTTCCAGCCCGGC
>CAYYTN010000157.1:0-6185 GCA_964474495.1 uncultured Chloroflexota bacterium | reverse complement strand
ACTTCGCTGGGGATTCACCCTCTTCCCCTTCGCCTGCTACCCCCACACCTCCATCGGCGGGGGGGATCTGCGCGAGCACCAGGGCCCTATTCACTCGATACTGCTTGTCGTATCCCCTGGCTGCCGGCGAGCCGCGCCTGCGCTCATACAGCCGAGCGCACGTCGGGCAGCGGGGCCGCCGGACGGTGATCGTGTGGCCGCAGCCGCGGCACAGGTGACCCTTGCTCACTCAGCCTTCAGCCGTTGCGCCAGGCTCACCGGATCGACCCGACCCTGGCCTGCGCATGCTTCCATTAGATCGGCCAGCGCCCGCGGCCGGACCCAGCCTACGAACGCCCCGCTCGCGTTGAAGAGTTCGGCCGGGTGCCGGCTCATGCGCGCGGTGAACCCGCCCGGCAGCGCCACGTCTCCACGCCGCGCCGTGAGCGCGCGACCCGCGGCATGTACCCCGTAGCCGTTCATTCGGCGGCCGCTTCCTCCGCGAGTACGAGCTGCTCGACGAATCCTGGCAGCGTCCCGCCAGCGCCAGGCGCCACCGACACGTCGTAGACCAGGCCGCCGAACACCGTCGCCAGCTGCGCCACCGCGCCGACCCGTGCGAACGCCGGCCGCAGCGCCTCACAGGCCGCGTGCCAGTTCGCCAGCGCCTTTTCGTGATCCCCGGCCGCCTTCTCATAGCTCGCCTCGACCATGCCCGGCAGCATGCCGCTACTCGTCCGCTCGCCCATCTCGGCCTCGTCGTCGACGCCGGCCAGGCGATAGGCCCGGTTCCAGATCACCGCCCGCACGTGCCGGCTCTCTCCGAGCTTCCGCGCCACCTTTTTTCCATCGTGAATCCGCGCCTAGCTGCCATCGGTCTCGACCTTCATGTACGATCGGCCTGCGCCATTCGCCCTGGATGTTGAAATGCGCCCGAACTGGCCCCGGCTGCTCTGGATCGGTCTGCTCTTCGGCAAACTGTGGGTTGACGACCGGACCTTCCAGAAGCCCGGTCCCGCAGACCGCGTTGCACGTCGCGCGCTGCTGCGTTTTGAGGAGTTCCGGACTCGGCCTGGCGCTCCCGCCGATCCCGAGTATTGGGACACGAATTCCATGCGCGCCGGATGGCAGATTGAATTTGGGGGCGAGCTGGGCTGGTTTATGAACGCACGGGACGGGCGCGATCCGGCGTTCGCCCGTGCGCTTGATGAGTGGTTCCAGCGCGTGCAGAACCGGTGGAACGAGAGCGATTGGGCTCGGCCGACGACCAACCGCGGGCTCATCCTGACCGATGCCGGATATGACACCATCGCCAAAGAGATCCGCGCCGAGAGCATCTGGACGAAACTGTGGGTGGGGCTCGTGTCGCTTTTCGGCACCATCTTTGTCGGCGTCCTCATAGCCCTCATTGTCAAAGCCTTGACCGGTTGAATCCGTCCTGTTCTTCCTTACTCATTCCGCGCGTTCTCCCTTTCGACTGGCTCGTTGATCGTGTCGATCATTCGCTGATTCGTTTCGATGATCTGGTCGCTCATATCGATCGCCGGCAGCGGCGCGATCGGCGGCCGTCTCTCCACCTGGCCGCACGCCACCAGCACCGCCAGCAGCACCCCCGGCACCAGCAGCACCACCGGCCACAGCCGCGCGAAGATGTCCCAGCCCGGGCCCAGGTCGAAACTGCCCATCAGCAGCATCGCGCCCAGCAGCACCAGGATTCCACCGAGCATCAGGTCCGGCCGCAGCGGCGCGCCGGGCCCCGGCGATCTCGCCCGACCGGTTGTCGGTTGGCGGGCCGCCGGCGCTTCGCCGTGGAGCCGGGAATACGGCGGGATCACGATCCACAGCACCAGGTAGCCCAGCACCCCGGCCCCGCCCATCGCCGTCGCCAGCACCCACAGCAGCCGCACGATCACCGGGTCGGTGTCGAAGTAGTCGGCGATCCCCGCCGCCACCCCGCCCAGGATGCGGTTCTCCTCGCTGCGGTAGAGACGTGGACGGGCCCCGGCCGCCCCGGCGCGGTACTCCGGCCGGGGCACCCGTGCCTTCCTCCGGCGCGGCGTCCTCGTCTACCGGCGGGGCGTCACCATGGGGCTCCGGCGCGACATCCTCACCTACCGACGACTCCGCCGCGGCGCTCTCCGCGGTCGAATCCGGCTCCCCGGCGACCTCGCCGCCCCGGTCGTCCTCAGCCATCGCGACCTCTCGATTCGGGCGCCGGGCCTATCCCGGCACCGCCGCCTTCAGCCCCATCCGCTCGTACTGTTCGGCGGGGGCGTCCGTCTCGCGCATCAGGCGGACGATGTGATCGGTCATCATCGCTTCGACCGCTTCATCCCGGAACGGCTTCATCTGCCGCGGGTCGTCCTTGATATCAAACAACTCCGTCTGGAACTGCCTGGCCCCCTCATCGGCCACCGTCTGCTGGTGTGGGAATCGCCAGGTTGGGATCTTCATCACCGGACAGCCCTTCGTGAAGTCGAAGGGCTCCGCCATCACCGCGTCCCTCAGGTTATCCACGGCGAACATGTTCTTCATGTGCATCGGCATCACGGTGTAGTTATACAGCGGCTGGTTTTCCGGCTCCGGCGCCAGCATGTACACGTAGCGCCCGTCTGTGCAGTTGATATGCCCGCCCATCACCCCGAACAGCACCGCCTCGTGCACCGGCGCGTCGCTGGCCAGGGCGTCCTTCAGCGGGACCCCCTGCATGTCCTCGGGCACTTCCAGGCCGAAGAACTCCAGTATCGTCGCCGGCAGATCGATCGTCTGCACCAGTGAATCGCACTGCACGCCCCGGCGGCCCGAACGCGGGTCCCAGATCAGCAGCGGCGTGTGCACGATCTCCTGGTAGAACGGCATCCGCAGCTTCGCCCACCAGTTGTGTTCGCCCAGCAGGTAGCCGTGGTCGGTGTTCACGATCAACATCGTGTCCTTCCACATGTCGCGCTCGTCCATCAGATCCAGCAGCTTGCCCAGGTACTCGTCGCACATGCTGACAACGGCCGCGTACTCGTAGCGCAGGTGCTCCACCGTCTCCGGCGACTCGGTCACCTCGTCGTACGGCGGCCAGTCATAGTGCGGCCCGTCGTAGTCGTGGGGGTAAAGGTCCTTGTACTTCTGCTGGGTGAAGAACGGCTCGTGGGGGTCGAAGCACTCGATCTGGCAGAACCACTTGTCGGCGTGGGCGTTGCGCTTCACGAACTTGAGTCCCTTGTCGAAGGTCTTCGCCAGCGGCTGGTCTTCCTCGGTGGGCATGTGCTCGCGATTGATCCAGTCCTGCGACCACATCGGCTCGCCCTTGGTCGCCTCCACCGGCGGTATCTCCGGGGCGTCGAGCTGCCCGATCCACGGATCGCCCTCCTGGCCGCGGCTGAACTCCCAGGTCCGGTAGCGCTGGTGATAGGTGGCGCCGCCGTCCTCGAAGTAGTGCTGGTGATCGGTCACCAGGTGCGAGTGGACGCCGTTCTCCTTCAGGATCTGCGGCATCGAGTCGTCAAACGGCTCCAGCGGACCCCACCCGCGGTGCAGGAAGTTGTAGCGGCCGGTGTGCAGTTCGCGCCGCGCCGGGATGCAGGGCAGGCTGCCGGCGTAGGAGTTCTGGAATTGCACCGTGCGCTCCGCCAGGCGCTCAAAGTTCGGCGTTTTGATCCAGTCACAGCCGTAGCTCGGCAGCATGTGCCGGTTCAGCGAGTCGAACATCAACATGATGGCTTTCATCGGTTCCTGCCTCTGCTTTCGGCTGCGCGCCGGTATCAGGTGAAATGGACCTCTATTCCAACACCCCGGGCGCTGGGCATCAAATCACGCCGCGGCCCTCGGGCGGACCGTGCGCCCTGATTCGCCCCCGCCCGCGGCCGCCCCTAGGCCGGCACCGCCTCCAAACCCATCCGGGCGAACAACTCCGCCGGCGCTTCGTTCTCGCGCATCAGCCGCGCCATGTGCGCGCGCATGTGCGCCTCGATCTCGGCATCGTCGATCGGGCTCGCCTCGTGGGGATCGACCTCCAGGTCGAACAGCGCCGTCTCCATCTCCTCCTCGTCGTGTGGGGCGAACGAGCCCCGCTCCGCATCCCCGGCGTCGGCCGGAATCTTCAGCACCGGGCAGCCCTTCGTGAATTCAAACGGCTCCGCCAGTTCCGCCTGCGCCATCTCCCCCGGGGAGAACATCTTCCACATGTGCGTCGGCATCAGCGTGTACTCGTTGTGACCCACTTCCCCCGGTGCCACCATCAGGTGATAGCGCCCGTCCGTGCAGTGGATGTGCTGCCCGTGGGTGCCGAACAGCACCGCGTCGTGCACCGGCGCGTCATCGGCCAGCGCGTCCTTTAGCGGTATCCCCATCATGTCCTTCGGCCGCTCGATCCCGAAGTAGTCCAGCAGCGTCGCCGGCAGGTCGATCGTCTGCACCAGCGAGTCGCAGCGCACGCCCCGGCGGCCCGAGCGCGGGTCCCAGATCAGCATCGGTATGTGCGCCAGTTCCTGGTACCACGGCATCTGGCCCTTGGCCCACCAGCCGTGCTCGCCCAGCAGGAAGCCGTGATCCGTGTTCACGATCAGCATCGTGTCGTCCCACATATCCAGCTCATCCATCTTGTCCAGCAGCCGGCCCAGGTAGGCGTCGCACATGCTCACCAGCGCCGCGTACTCGTAGCGCACGTGGGCCACCTCTTCCGGCGACTCGTGGATCTTGGTGTACGGCGGGCAGTCGTTGAACGGCCCGTCGTACTCGTGCGGGTAGAGGTCCTTGTACGCCTGCGGCGAGAAGAACGGCTCGTGCGGATCGAAGCACTCGATCTGGCAGTACCAGTTGTCCTCGTCCTTGTTCATCTCCAGAAACTCGATCCCGTTCGACACGGTCTTCGCCAGGTAGTGGTCTTCCTCGGTCGGCATGTGCTCCCGGTTTACCCAGTGCTGCCGCCACGCCCGACCCTCCTTCGCCACCACCGCGTCTTCGGGAATCTCCGGGTCGCGAACCTGCCCCTTCCACGGGTCGCCCATTTGCCCGCGGCAGAACTCCCAGGTGCTGTAGCGGGTGTTGTACATCGCCCCGCCGGTGCTGAAGTAATGCCAGTGGTCGGTCGCCAAGTGGGAATGCACGCCGTTTTCCTTCAACAGCTGCGGCATCGAGTCGTCAAACGGCTCCAGCGGTCCCCAGCTGCGATGCAGGAAGTTGTAGCGCCCGGTGTGCAGTTCGCGCCGCGCCGGCATGCACGGCAGGCTGCCGGCGTAGCTGTTCTCAAACTGCACCGTCCGCGCCGCCAGGCGCTCGAAATTCGGCGCCTTCACCCAGTCGCAGCCGTAGTTCGGCAGCATGTGCCGGTTCAACGAATCGAACATCAACATGATTGCTTTCAAGGCGTTCTCCTTCGGTGTCGCGGGCCTTGTCGGCCCCGCTCAGCTTTGCTCTTTGAAGTGTCTCCCCCCGGGCTCACCCGCCGGACAATCCCATCCGTTCGAATTGCTCCGCCGGGGCGTCATTTCCCCGCATCAGCCGCTCGATTTCCTTCGTCAGCCGCGCCGTCACCGCCGCGTCGTCGATCTCCGTCTCCTGCGCCGGGTCCGCCGCCACGTCGAACAGCATCGTCTTCAGCGGATTGCCGAAGTAGTCGTACTGCGGCGCGTCGAAGAGCACCCGCTTCGCCGGCATCTTCATCACCTTCGCCCCCTTGGTGAAGGGCAGCGGCCCGGCCACCTCGATGTCGCTCAGTTCCTCCGGCGCGAACGGCATCCGCATATGCGACGCGATCACCGTGTACTGGTTCAGCGGCTCGTTGTCCGGGCTTCCCGGGGCCAGCATCAGCACGTGCTTGCCGTCCGTGCAGTTGATATGCCCGCCGAACACCCCGAACAGCACCGCCTCGTGCACCGGCGCGTCCTCGGCCAGGGCGTCCTTCAGCGGTATCCCCTGCATATCCTTCGGCCGCTCCACCTCGAAGAATTCCAGCAGCGTCGCCGGCAGATCCATCGTCTGCACCAGCGAGTCGCAGCGCACTCCCTGGCGCCGCGAACGCGGGTCCCAGATCATCAGCGGCGTGTGTACGATCTCCTGGTAGAACGGCTGCACCACCTTGCCCCACCAGTCGTGCTCGCCCAGCAGGAACCCGTGGTCGGTGTTCACGAGCAGCATCGTGTCGTCCCACATCTCCAGCTCGTCCATCTTGTCCAGCAGCCGGCCCAGGTAGGCGTCGCACATGCTCACCAGCGCCG
>CAYYTN010000156.1:1759-6224 GCA_964474495.1 uncultured Chloroflexota bacterium | reverse complement strand
GACTGGTTCTGGGAGATGTTGCTGACTGCGCCGGCCGCCTTCTAGCCGCCGGCGCGACCCTGTCCCTCGTCCCCTAGGGGCGCGCCAGTTCCGCCTGCAGCGGCGCCAGCAGCCCCGCCGCGATCTCCGGATGGCTCGCCGCCAGGTCGTTGCTCTCCCACGGATCGTTCTCCAGGTCGAACAGCAGGTCCGGATGCTCGTGGCGGTGGATCAGCTTCCAGCGGCCGTCCCAGATCACGTCCCAGAGCGTCCGATGGAGCGGGTAGGTGCCCGGCTCGCCGGTCACGCTCATCCCCGAGATCGCGTGCTCGCGGTGCGCCGTACTCGCGCCCTCCAGCACGTCGCGCAGCGACAGCCCGTCGCTGTCTGGCAGCGCCTCGGCGTCGCCATAATCCATGAAGGTCACCGGCAGATCCACCAATTCCACCAGCGCGTCGCTGGCCACTCCGGACTGGACGCCCGGGCCGGCCACGATCAGCGGCACCGCCACCGAAGGCTGGTAGAACGAGGTCTTCGCCCACTCGTTGTGATCGCCCAGCATCTCGCCGTGGTCGCTGGTGTAGACGATGATCGTGTTGTCCAGTTCGCCGCGTTCGTCGATGGTTTCGAGGAGTTCGCCGATCTTCGCGTCGATATTCTCGATCATCGCTGCGTAGTTCTGCCGCACCCGCACGTGGTCCGCGGCCGTCTGCTGGGTATTCTCGAACGGCTGCGGGAAGTCCACCCCCTGCCAGCGTGCGTGCATGTCCGCGGTTACGTCCATCGGCTCGTGGGGCCCGGTGAAGTTCACCTGCAGGAACCAAGGCGCGTCCTCCGGCAGGGCGCGCAGGGTCTCGTGGCCGCGTTCCGTTAGCCAGTTGTCGCAGTACGCCGCGTCGGGCAGCGGCGTCGGGTGGGTGAACACATACTGGCTCCCGTCGAAGTCCGCTCCCTCGTGCTGGCCCTTGCGGCCGTTAATGTCGTCGACGTGGGTCTGCATCAGGTCGTTGTCGTGCAGGTATTTCGAGTACGGCCCCAGCGGCTCATCCGCGCAGGTGGCCACGCAGTCGCGCTTGCCCTCGTTGTCGATCCCGTCCGTGAAGCCCATCTCCGCCAGCAGGTGCTGGCCGTCGATCCCCCAGTAGTGGGCGTTCTTGTGCACGTCGAACTTGCCCACCCCGGCCACCCGGTAGCCGGCGTCGCGCAGCCGCTGGTAGAAGGTCGGCTGGTCCAGCGGGTAGTCGTTCTCGTTGTTGGCCACCCCGCAGCGGCGGTAGCGGCGGGTTGACGCCAGGCTGGCCCGCGACGGCGCGCACAGCGGCGAATTGCACAGCGCCTGGTTGAAGCGCATCCCCCGGCCGGCCAGCTTCTCGACGTTTGGCATCTTCAACGGCAGATCGGGATTGGGCTCCATCCAGTCCCAACGGTGCTGATCCGGAAAGAGAAACAGGATGTTCGGTCGCCCCGATTTCGCCATATCCGCTGCCACCTTCGCGCTCGGATTTGCTGCCCCGCCATGCTAGTCACCGCCCGGCCGCGAAGCGAATCCCCGGCCCGCTATCCCTTCAGGTACGGCGCCAGGATTTCGTAATACCGCGCCGCCGCCTGCGCGATCGGCACGCCCGGCAGCGCCGCCTGGTGCACTGTCACCGGCCCGGCGTAGCCAACCGCCCGCAGCCCGGCGAACACCTCTGCCAGGTCCACCCCGCCCCCGGCGTCCAGCGGCAGATTGGTCACCCGCACCGGGCCCTCGCGCCGGCGCAGCACGTCCTTGCCTTCCGGGTCGAGACGGTGGTTTTGCAGGTACACGTTCACCATCAGGGGCGCCAGCCGGGCGATCGCCGCGCTTCCCCACTCCTCCCCGCAGGCCATCAGGTTGGCCGGCTCGTAGGTGATCCCGAACGCCGGGCTGTCCACCGCCGCCGCCATCGCCAGCGCCTCGTCAATCGTCTCCACCAGCGTTCCCGTGTGCATCTGGTGAGCCAGCGTCAGCCCGCGCTCCGCCGCCCGGGCCGCCGCCCGTCGCGCCCATTCCACATCCTCCTCGGCTTTAATCATCACCCTGACCAGCGGCGCACCAAACGCCTCCGCCAGGTCCAGGTACGGCCCGATATCGCGCAGCGCCATCCCGGCGTTCGCGTCATTCGCCGCCAGCGGTACATCACCGGTCACCATCGTCACCGCCAGGCCCAGTTCGTCCAGCAGCGCTCGCATCTCCCGTAACCGCTCCGGGGCCGTGGTCACCCCGGCCTGGGTGGCCCGCATGCAGATCGCGTCATAGCCGCAGTCCGCCGCCATCCGGGCCAGCTCCCCGAACTCCAACCGGGTCCGGTCCTTGATCTGAAAATCCTCGGCGATCCGTACCGAGAGCGACAACTGCATGGGATCCCCGCCAATCACCGGATTTGGACGCGCCCCGGCATTATGCCCACCGCCCGGTCCATATGTGACCCGCCTGTGACGGTCAGCGCCGTTTCTGAGACCTCATGGTGTCGTGGGGCATTCAGGATGACTTCGCAGGGATCGGTTCAGCGCCTCCATCGGCGGCGGCAACCGGGCCCTCGGCGAGACAGGTTGTCGACTCCGACCGCGCGAGCGGCCGTTGGCGACAACAGGGTAGGAAGCTGACGTTCATGGCGCAGCCAGGTTCGGCGTCCGCCGGGGCGATCTTTTGCCCCTATTGCGGGCGTCGGCGAATCGATAAAGGGAGGTTTTGCGCTTACTGCGGTAAGGAGTTGACTCGAGGCAGTCCGGCTCCCTCCGTAGAAGCATCAACCCCAATTAACGTAGCCGCCGTCACATCGACGCCCGCTCTCGCCGACGGCATCCTGTGGCGGCGCTACGGCCTCCCTTTCGCAATCGTCGCTGTCGCGGCGGCCGCCATCATCGTCATCTTGAGCGCTGTTCGCGCTCGCCAGGAACCTCCCACCCTTGCCGCACGGATCGACCCTGGCGCAGGCCAAACTCTGTCGGTTTCCGGCGCTGAACTGCTCTTCCCGGCCGGGACCTTTGCCGATGAGACCGACGTGCAGGTCACGACCGTTCAGTCCGAGTCCGCCCCGCCGCCCCTCGAAGGTAACGCCGCCGTTTCCGCCGTAGTCGAGATCGAGGCTTCGTCCCCCATTCGGGCCGGCGCCCACGCCATCGTCACCCTCGAGTACGACCTCGACCGGTTCCCGGAGGGCGCATCCGAAGACCACCTCTACCTCGCCTCGTTCGACGGGGAACTCTGGCAGCCGGTGCCGAACGCAGTCATCGACCGCGATGCCCGGACGATTTCCGCCGCCGTCGATCATTTCTCGTACTGGGGCAGCTTCGTGGCCAATGCGGAAGCCGCCATCGAGAAGCTTGGGGAGATGATCGCGGACGTCATCGAGCCAGTACCTCACTTCGAAGATCTTCCACCCGATCTGCTGTCCGACCTTGAACTCACCTACGACCGCGCCGCCATCAAGTCCGCCGTCTACTGGCAGGTCTCGCCCGCCAGCCGGCTCGCCGCCACCACTCTCGCCGCCGCCAACTTCATCAACCAGATCGCCGGCGCCGCCATCGCCGCGATCGATGGCGGCGAGGCGGCCGTCGCCGATTGGCTCGCCGAGGAACTGGCGAAGCGCCTTGCCCGGGAGATCATCGCCGAGCAGACATCCAGCACCACCGCCACCTTCACTGTCGTCCTGTACGACACCGCCAAACTTGCTCTTCAGGCCAAGCCGCTGGTCGAAAAGGGATTCAAAGCCGTCGCGAAGTCGGCCGAGCTGCAGGTCGAGGTCGCCGCCTGGATCCTGGACAAGCAGATGAACTACATCAACGCCAACGTTTCCGGCGGCCTGTCCGGCGTCACCACCCTCAACCTCTTCGGTGACGAGCGCCTCGAGGTCTACATGATCTCCATCGACGGTCCGAACCGAACTACCGGCCGGCTGGATAAGGGCGTGCGCTTCTACTACAAGACATCACGCGGCAGCCACGTCGTCTACTTCGAGGACATCGCCTCGCTGACCGTAGCCAACGTGCAGGCCGAGCTGCCCCCCGTGGCGGAGGCCCCGCCGGGCGAGCCGGAGCCGGCGCCTGAACCGGTCACCGCCGGGGTCGACGCGGCCCTGAGTGGAGCGACGGCGGGTGCTGACGAGGAACAATCTCTCCTGGGGCCGCCGCCTGACGAACCCGCCACCCCGCCCCCGCCCGACGAACCGGAGCCGGTCGATCCCGCCACCCCGCCCCCCACCGCGACCCCGGTGCCGACGGCAGCGCCCGCGCCCCGGTATGACTTCAAGACGATCACCGACAATCTCGGGGTGATTTCCGTGGACATCCCGTCCTCGTGGACCGTGGATACCGAATCCATTGGCGACAGCCTCGGAATGCTGTCCGGCATCGCCGCCACCGACGATCCGGATGCCATTGCCGGTGATGGCCTTGGCCGTAGCGGCGTCAGCGGCGTGACCGTCGTCGCCGCCGGAAGTACCAGGGACGACACCGGCCGAGT
>CAYYTN010000156.1:364-1749 GCA_964474495.1 uncultured Chloroflexota bacterium | reverse complement strand
CTACGAATCGGTGGAGCCCGCCGCGCGGCAGGAATTCGGCGAACTCCTGCTCGATGAGATGGGCGGCGACTGCGAGGTCGACGGCTCCTGGCACGCGACCGACTTCGGACTGCCCATCGACACCCAGATCCATCACTTCGGCGACTGCCCCGAGGTGGGCGAATTGCTCATCTTCGTGACCGTGATTGACGATCCGGCGATGTTCCTCGCCGCCTACGCCTTCGCTCCGGACGGCGGGGAGATCGAGCTGCTCAAGGAGATCCTCAGCTCGATCCGTGTCGCCGGCTCGTTCTCCGGGGTCCGCCCCTAGCCCTCCACCCGGTTCGCGTCGATGTAGTCCCAGTTCAATTCGATCCCCAGTCCCGGGCCTTGCGGTATCTGCACGTGGCCTTCCTCGTCCATCGGGTCGCAGGGCGCCAGCAGGTAGGGCGGCGTCGCGTCGCGGTCAACCCCCGGGATCGTCAGCCCGCGCTCGTAGTACTCGCAGGTCTCCTCGGTCGTCGCCCCCAGCACCGCAAGGTTGCCGAAACCGCCGACGTGAATTTCACACTGCTGCCCGAACGCCTCGTACAGGTGCACCGTCTTCATCGTCGCTGTAATCCCGCCCAGCCCCACGTCCATCCGCCCCATGTCCGCGGCCCCGGCCCTGATCCACGACGCGCGCGTAAACGGCCCGCCATCCTCCAGTTCCGGAGCCAGGATCGCGATGTCTAGCGCCCGGGTCAGCTCCACGTAGGCCTCCATGCGCCGTTCTTCCATCGGTTGTTCCAGCCAGTAGTAGCCCAGCTTTTCCAGCTCGCGGCCCGCCCACAGCGACTCCTGCAGCGTGTAGACGCCCCACGGGTCGTGCATCAGCACCATCTCGTCGCCCACCGCCTCGCGCACCGCCCGACAGATCTCGATGTCTTCCTTCGGGAAGGCCGGCTTGCCCGGGGCCGGTTCCCGCTTGTGCGGGTCCCAGAAGATGTTGGCGTGCACCTTGAACGCCTGGTACCCGCGCGCCTTCGCCTCCAGGGCGTGCTCCGCATAGACCTCCGGCCCGCCCAGGTTCGGCGCCGTGCTGCAATAGGCCAGCACCCGATCCCGGTAGCCGCCCAGCAGCTTGTAGCACGGGCTCGCCTTCAACTTTCCCTCGAATATCCCACAGCGCCATGTCCACGCTGGAGGTCATTCGTTCCGTGAAGCCGATGTGCGCGGTCATCCACTGCCACAGCTGCTCGCGGTCCAGCGGGTCTTCACCCAGCAAGAGCGGCTTCAGCAGCGCGTCGACCACCGCCGGTTCTGGCGCCGGGAAATAGGCCCCGTAGCCGCCCACCGCGTAGCCCTCCGCGCCCTCGTCGGTCGCGATGCGCAGGATGCGGTTGATCGTGTCGCGTTCCGCGCCG
>CAYYTN010000156.1:0-305 GCA_964474495.1 uncultured Chloroflexota bacterium | reverse complement strand
GTCCGTCGGCACGGTGAACGCGATCGACTCCACCTCGGTTATCCGCATCTCGTCCCCCTTTTGTCGGCGCCGGCTGGTCGGTCCGGCAACCCTATCAGGCAGAGGCCTTCCGCTTCTCCGGCCGCTCCGCCCGGCCGCGGAATGACGACAGCACCGCCGCCAGCAGCATCAGCCCGGCGGCGCTCACGTAAACCGCCCGAAAGCCCTGCTCCAGGAACTGCGTATCCGCCTCCAGCGCCACCGAAGCGCCCGAGGCGGAGATCACCACCACGGCGAAGATCGCGCCCCAGGTCGCCTGCCCCACC
>CAYYTN010000155.1:0-6251 GCA_964474495.1 uncultured Chloroflexota bacterium | reverse complement strand
CAGGCTGGCCCGCCCGCCGCGGATGTTCTCCAGGCCGACCGTCAGGTCCAGCCAGGCGGTCCGCGCCGTATGGCTGAGCATCCCGGCCGAAAACTCGCCGGTGGCCCAGGCCGGCAGGCTGTTGGCGATTCCCTGCGAAGAAAGCAGCCACGGCAGCATCGCCAGGGTCAGCGCGGCCTGAAGCCCCAAAACGTAGACGGCGGCCCGGCGGTGCTGACGCCAGGTGAAAAGCAGGTACAGATCGATCGCCGCCATCGCCAGCAGGACCGAGTAGTCCAGGTAGGGCCCGACCACCAGCGTGACCGCCAGCCCGATCCACCCCCGCCGCCGGCCGCTATCGAGCGCCCGCACGAACAGATACAGCGCCAGCAGCCCGAACAGCGTGGCGATGGAGTACATCCGCGCCTCACGGCTGTAGAAGATGAGTTGCGGCGAGGCGGCGACGATCAGCGCCGCGACAACCCCGGTGAAGTTGTTGAAGAGCCGCCGGCCCAGCACGTAGGTCACCGGAATCATCAGCACGCCGGACGGCACCGACATCAGCCGGACCAGCGGCTCTGATTCGCCGAACACCCCGTTCCAGTAGTGCAGCAGCACGTAGTAGAGCGGCGGATGCTCGAAGGGCGCATCGGCAATGGCGGCGATGATCTCGCCGGGCTCCTGGCGGGCGTACCAGACGCTGGCCACCTCATCGAAGTCAAACTCGCCCATCTGGTCGATCCGCCACACCCGCAGGAACGTTCCGAGCAAGACGGCGAAGGCCACCCACAGGGTCGCCGAGCCGGGCAGGCCGCCGTCGCCGGCCCGCAGCCGCCTAGCCCACATCGGTTACCGCGTGATACAGCGCCAGCGTGGCCCGGGCGTTGGCCTCCCACGAGAACCGCTCGCTCAGTTGTCGCGCGCGCTCGCCGTAGTCGTGGCGCATTTGCCGGGAGCCGGCGAACTGCGAGATCGCGTAGGAAAGCGAGGTCGCGTCGCCCGGCGGCACCAGGATCACGTTCTCGCCGCTCTCGACCCCCGGAAAGCTCTGCTCCGGCCGCGTGGTGACGACCGGCAGGCCGTGGGCGATGGCGCTCATGAAGGTGCTGCGCCGCAGCGATAGGCCGTCGGCGAAGGGCAGCACGCACAGGTCGCAGCACTGCAACCAACGCGACATGCCATCCGGCTCCAGCCAGCCCGATTCGACCACCTGCCACTGCCCGATGTTCTCGGTGCGCTCGCCGCGGTCGTGGCGGCGGCCATCGCCGGGCGGCTCGCCGGACCCGATCAGCGCCAGCACCACATCGCCCTGGAGTTGCTGGGTCTGGCGCA
The DNA here is from genome assembly GCA_964474495.1 of uncultured Chloroflexota bacterium. Classification (GTDB taxonomy): domain Bacteria; phylum Chloroflexota; class UBA11872; order UBA11872; family VXNJ01; genus JASLPR01. The sequence continues at coordinate 4,940 of CAYYTN010000155.1, read as the reverse complement.
GCGCCTCGCCCAGCACCCGCATGCCCTTGTTGCGCTGCCGAAAACCGATGTGCCCGACGACGAACGCTTTGCGCGGAAGGCCGAACTCGGCGCGCAGCACTTCGCGATCGTCATCGGTCCCGACCGGCAGGATCGTCGGCCCCACCGGGATGACGCTGGCCAGGGTCGAGCCGAGCGGGCTCACCTGGCCGATTGGCAGGTCCTGTTTCATCAATTCCCGGGCGTCTTCCGGGCTCACGAAGATGACCCCATCGCTGCCCTTGGCGGTGCGGCGCACCAGGAACCGGCGCAACATCCCGGCCTTCGGGAAGACGTAGGGAGTTCGCAGGTCGTGCAGGGTGGTGACAGTCTTCGCCTCGACCCGGCCCATGCGAATGAATCGCGGAATCAGGTTGGCCGCGGCGCTTAATCCAAAGGCCCCCGATTGGTATTGCAGGTGTACGACATCTGGATTGATCTCTTGCAGGCGTCGCAGGAGCGCCGTCATCCGGGTGAAGCCCCAGCGGCGCATCATCCGCGAGGTGCGGGGATGATCGACCTCCAGCCCGGGGGTGGTGCCGGTTATCACCCAGGTGGTCACTCCCATCTGCTCGAGGGTCTCGCGCAGCAGGGCGACGTGATCGCCGACGCCGCCGACCTGCGGTGGGTACTCGCCGGTGACAAACGCCACCCGGGGACGTCGCGCCGCTTCAGTCACGTCGTGTCCTGCCGGTTACGAACATCCACAGGGATCGGGCGATCGTGCGCGCCGCCCGGACGCGCCCGCCGCGGTCGCCCGCCGGTACCAGCGCCTTTATCAATTCCAGCACCAACTCCAGGCCCAGCGTCGACGCGTAGAACGTCCCCGCCAACACCGCCATCGTCCGCGACCAGGTCCGGTCGGCATAGCGCACCTTGCTGCGCAGAAAGCGCGCCCGGTTGATGGCCGCGGCCAGGCCGGCGCTGGCGCCGCCCTGGTGGGTGACCAGCGCCGCCGGCGCGTAGGCCACCGACCATCCCCGCGCGTACAACCGGCGGCATATATCCAGCTCTTCACAATACATAAAGTAGCCCGGGTCAAAACCGCCGATCGCGTCGAACGCCTCCCGCCGGACCGCCAGGCACGCGCCCTCTACCCAGTCCACCCGCGCCGGCCGCCCCGGCTCCATCGCCGGACGGTAGCCGGCCAGCAGCCAGCGAGTTCCCCGCCAGCGCTCGAAAAGGGTGCCGTCCAGCAGCCAGCCGTGCGGCGAGGGGAATCGCCGTGCGCTGCGGTGCAACTGGCCCGCGGCATCGAGCACCGCCGGTCCGGCCAAGCCGACACCGGCGCCATCCTGCAACACGGAACGCAGCTCCGGCAGCGCGCCGCCGACCAGTTCTACATCGGCGTTGAGGAATACCAGGGTCTCTCCGCTGGACGCCCCGGCGCCGCGATTGCAGGCCGCGCCGTAGCCCTCGTTCGCGGCGTTGCGCAGCAACGTCACGCCGCCGAACTCCGCCTCCACCATCGCCGCCGAGCCGTCGGCCGAGGCGTTGTCGACGACGATCGTCTCTACCTGTAGCCCCGACTCCGCGGCCGCCGCGGCCGCACTCTGCAGGCAGGCCCGCAGCGGCTCCTGAACGTTGTAGCTCACGATCACCAGGGAGACGTCCATCAGCGCCGCGGCCCGGAGCGCAGCTGCTGGTAGACCCGGAATTCATGCTCAGCCATCAGGAAACTGAGAACCAGCCCGCGCCAGCCGTCGCGGTAGCCCCGCAACTCCACCATGCGCCGCCAGAACTCCCGTATCGCCTGCGCGAACGGGCTGTGGACCCCGGCCCGGTCGCCCCGTCGGCGCAGGCCCTCGGCGGCGAGCGCGGCATAGCGGCGCTGCCGCTCTCGAAATTCGCCGACCGAGTCGGCCCCGGCATGCCGCATTTCGTTTTGCAGCGCTCCGATCGGCCCGTCGGCCTCCACCACCTCGTGCACCGGGCGATCGCCGGCGTAGCGGCAATTCCCGCGCCGCAGCAGACGGGTCTGGCGATCCGGATACCACCCGGTGGCCTGTAGCCAGCCGCCGAGGATGCGATTCCGCCGCGGGATGGCGTAGGCGACGAACTCCTCCCGCCCGGCGCGCTGTCGGATCTCAGTGGCCAGTTCGGGGGTGATTTGCTCGTCGGCATCGACGAAAAGTACCCAGTCCGCTTCCACCTCCGCCAGCGCGTGGTTGCGCTGCTCGGCGAAATCCTTGAAGGCACGGTCGATGACATCGGCGCCGGCGGCGCGCGCCGCCTCCGGGGTGCCGTCCTGGCTCTCGCTGTCCAGCACAAGCATGCGGTCGGCCCACCGGAGGGTCTCCAGGCAGGCGCCGATCCGCCCGGCCTCGTTGTAGGTCAGCACAACAGCGGCGATCTCCGGGGCTTCCGCTGTCATCAGGTGGCCCGCGGGGCGGTCATGCCCGTGCGACCCGCCCGGCCAGCCGCAGCGCCGCCGCCACCCCCAGGCCGGGCCCGCGATGCCGCGGAAAGCGATTCCAAATCGGGCTCAGCGCCAACCCCGCCGCCATCGTCAGTTTCGCCGCCGTCGCATAGACCGCGCCATGGTGCGCGGCAAAGTACCTGGCTCGACTTATGTAAAGCTGCTCGATCATCTTTTCCCGGTTCTGGCCGGTGCTGGCGCCACCCACATGAACGGCGGCGGCGCCCGCCACGTGACCGGACTGCCAGCCGGCGTCTTGCAGCCGCCGGCACAGATCGATCTCTTCCGCGTACATGAAGAACGCTTCGTCAAAGCCGCCGACGGCGTCGAAGGCCTCCCGGCGCACCAGCAGGCAGGCCCCCAGGGGATGATCGATCGCGAAGTCGCGGGATGCCGCCCACGACGCCGGATAGCGCCCGTTCAGCCGCGATCTCCGCAGCCAACGCGGCGCCGGCACCAGGTCGATGACCGCCTGGGCCAATCCCGGGAAGCGGAAGCTGCTCCCCTGTACGTCGCCGGCCGAATCGCGCAGCAACGGGGCCGCCAGGCCCCAGCGCGGCTGCCGGCGCAGGCCGTCCAGCAGCCCATCGACGGCGCCGGGTTCGAAGTACACGTCGGCGTTGGTGATGAGCACAAACTCGCCGCCGACCAGCGCCGCACCCCGGTTGGCCGCCGCGCCGAACCCGCGATTCTCGGTCACAGCCTCAATCCGGACGTCAGTTCCCAACTCCGCGGTCAGCGCCGCCGGGTCGCCCCCGGTGGTAACCACCACCACCTCGCCGGCCGACGCCGACGATCCCAGGGATGCCACGCACCGTGCGGCGAGCTCGGATGTGCGGTGGTTTACAACGACTACGCCGACCATGATCGCATTCTAGGGAATCGCTCCGGAAAGGCGGAGACCCGCCCGAAGGCGGGTCTCTGCCGGGAAGTCGCCGCCGCTATTTGACTTCGGCCTTGGCGCCTTCCGCTTCGAGCTTGGCCACGATTTCATCGGCCTCGTCCTTGGAGACGCCTTCCTTCACCGGACCGGGCGCCTCGTCCACCACGGCCTTGGCCTCTTTGAGGCCGAGACCGGTGATCTGGCGGACCACCTTGATGACCGGGATCTTGTTCGGGCCGACTTCGGCTAGGTTCACGTTGAACTCGGTCTGCTCTTCTTCCGCCTCGGCGCCGTTGGCCGCCGCCGGGGCCGCCGCCGCGACCGGCATCGCCGACACGCCGAACTTCTCTTTGAGGGCGTCCACCAATTCGGCCAACTCCAGGACGGTCATCCCTTCGATCGAGCCCATGATGTCTTCCACCGGGGATTTCTTCTTTGCCATTTCTGCTATCCAGCTCCTCTAGCTCGGATCAGGCGCTAGCCTGCCGAAGGTTCTTCCATTTGTGATATTCGACCCTGCAGGGTGTAAACCAGCCCTGAGAGCAGTGCGTCCAGTGTGTATACGAGGCCGGTGATCGGACTGGCGACGCCGCCGACCGCCTGGGCCAGCAGTTCGTCCCGGCTCGGCAGCGCGGACAGGCGGGCGATCACATCGGTGTCGATAATCTCGCCATCCATGACGCCGCCGCGAATGACCATGGACTCCTCGTCCTTGAAGAGGCCCCACAGGACCTTGGCCGCCGCGGCGATATCGCCCCGGCAGGCGGTGACCGCGCTGGGCCCGGCGAACATGTCGTCCGCCGCGCTCAGGTCCGCGGACTCAAGCACCCGCTGGAACAGGGTGTTCTTCGCCACCGTGATGGTGGCATCGTGCTCGCGCAGCTTCCCGCGCAACTCGGCGAACGCCGGTACGGAGAGGCCGCGATAGTCACTGACCATCCACAGCGGGGCGTCGACCACGAACTCGGTCAACTCTTCTACTCGTTGTTCTTTCTCGGCCCTGGTGGCCAACTACTCATCCTCCTTTTACGCAAAAACGGACCGCCTGCTTGCGCCGCGGTCCGGTATTCAGACATTACGATTTGTCTTCAACCGCCTGAGAAGGCCCTCGTTTGACGAGGATTAAGCTTTCGCGCCAACCGTCTTCGGCGTCGGGTATTCAATTGTGCCGGCGAAGGCCGGAGCGGGGACGTTCCTAGCGCATCTCGCGCGCGAGGTTGGTCGTCTCCTGGATGTTCAAGGGTAGCCCGGGCCCCATCGTCGTGGCCAGGTTGGCCGATCGGATGTAGGTGCCCTTGGCGCCTTCGGGTCGCCCGCGCACCACCGCGTCAATCGCGGTGGTCAGGTTGTCGCGCAGCTGCTCTTTGGTAAACGAGACGCGCCCGATGGTGAAGTGCACGTTGCCGGTGCTGTCGGCGCGATATTCGACCTGGCCGGCCTTGAGCGCCTCGACCACTTTGCCGACGTCCGGCGAGACCGTCCCGGCGCGCGCGTTGGGCATCAGCCCACGCGGCCCCAGCACCCGCCCCAGCGGGCTGACCGTCCGCATCATGTCGGGCGTCGCCACGGCCGCGTCGAATTCCAGCCAGCCGCCCTGAATCCTCTTGGCCAGGTCCTCGG
>CAYYTN010000154.1:0-6289 GCA_964474495.1 uncultured Chloroflexota bacterium | reverse complement strand
CTCCAATATCAGCCCATTGCGGACCCCGGCGACGCAGTGGATATGGATCTGCGGATCGTGGTGCGGGGCCATCATCACGTCGTGCATTTCGGCGTGCGCCGCCACCTTGCGCCATTCTGTGATCCCGCCCGCCTTGGTTGCGTCGAACTGCATGATCCGCACCCCGCTGCGTTCGATCATGTCCCGGCACATATGGCGGGTCATCTCCTGCTCGCCCGACGCCACCGGCAGCGTCGTGTTCTCCACCACCCGCCGCAGCCCCTCCACCTGGTCGTACCAGTGCACCGGCTCCTCGTACCAGCGGATGCCCATGGGTTCCAACCCCTTGGCCGCCGCGATCGCCGTCGGCACGTCCCAGCCCTGGTTCGCGTCCAGCATGATGTCGATCTCCGGGTAGGCGTTCCGCACCGCTTCCACCCTCCGCAGGTCCTCCGCCACCTCCCGGCCCACCTTCAACTTCACCGCGTCGTAGCCGTCTTCGTTCACATACACTCCGACCTCGTCCACCAGCCCGGCGATGTCCTTGCCTTCTTCGTAGTAGCCGCCGGTCGCGTAGGCCGGCAACTCGTCGCGGTAGCTGCCCAGCAGCTTCGCCACGCTCTTACCGGTAGCCTTGCCCATCAGGTCCCACAGCGCGATATCGATCCCGGCGATGGCGGTCATGATCGACGCCCGGCTCCAGCCATTCGTCTTCCAGCCCGGGTAGTGGCACAGGGTGAACATCTCGTTCCAGATGCGCTCGTATTCAAACGGATCGCGCCCCACCACGATCGCCGGCATCGCCTGGGTCAGGATCTCCGCCACCGGCTCCTGCGGCATCCCGTGGCACTGCGCGATCCCCACCAGCCCGTCGTCGGTGGTCAGCCGCACGATGATCTCCATCGCCCCGGGGATCGGCGCCAGCGACATCCAGAACTCGCGCACCAGCTTCTCGCTGCGCAGGAAGACCTCGATCCGTTCTACCTTCATTATTCGCCCGCCTCTCGCGGTTGCAGCCCGGATCCCGGCAGCACCTCGTGGTTGAACGGGTTACGCGGCACGATTCCGTTGAAGACATCCGCCACCGCCTGCGCGGCCCGCTGCTCCAATTCCAGCACCGAGCCCTCCGAGCAAAACGCTGCGTGCGGGGTCAGGATGCAGTTCTTCGCGCTGCGCAACGGGTGATCGGCCGGGGCCGGCTGGATATCCGTCACGTCGATCCCGGCGCCGGCGATCGTGCCCGCGTTCAGCGCGTCGGCCAGCGCGTACTCGTCCACCACCGGCCCGCGACAGGTGTTGATCAGCAGCGCCGTAGCCTTCATCTTCTCCATGGCCGCCGCGTCGATCAGGTGATGGGTTTCGTCGGTCAGCGGCACGTGCAGGGTGATGAAATCCGACTCCGCCACCAGCTGCTCCCGCGAGACCAGCTCCATCCCCGCCGGCATGTCCTCCGGCTTCAAAAAGGGATCGAACACCGCGATCTCCATACCGAAGGCCGCCGCCCGTTTCGCGGCCTCGCGACCGATCCGCCCGAAGCCGGCGATTCCGATCCGCGAGCCCCGCAGGCGCAGCAACGGCCGTCCCACCTGCAGGTCCCAGCCGCCGTCCTTGGTGTGCGGGTCGTAGCGGTTGATCCCCCGCACCAGAGCCAGCAGCAGCGCCATGGCGTGATCGGCCACCTCTTCCACGCAGTAGTCCGGCACGTAGGCCACCGGGATACCCAGCTCCGTCGCCACGTCGACGGCGATGTTGTCGACGCCGATCCCGTAGCGCGACACGATCTTCAGCTTGGGCGAGGCCTTGATGACCGGGCCGGTGGTCAGGGCGAAGCAGGTGAGGATGCCGTCCACGTCCTGGGCCAGTTCCACCAGGCGGTCCTCGTCGCCGCGATCGGCCTCGATGATCTCGACGCCCAGCGGCTCCAGGATTTCCCGTTCCGGGCCGGTACCGGGCCAGATGTAGTCGGTGATCAGGACTTTGTACTTGCTGTCGGCCACGGCGCATCCGATCTGGTTCGAATTCGGTGAACTACCCTAGCCGCGCCCCGCTCCGGTAACAAACGAGGGCCGCTTGCAGTCCCGGTCGGCCCGCCGTAGCTCAATCGGTGCGGCTAATCAGAAGAAACAGCCGGGGGCTGCCCGCATCAATCATTCAGAATGAAAGCAGCCGGGGGCTGCCTGCGTGCAGGTTGGGACCCGGGGCGAAGCAGACACTCAGAAGAATCAGGCCGGATCTGCCTCAGCTCAACCCTGGGCCAGTCGTTCAGAAGAAACAGCCTGTGGCTGCCGCTAAACCTGGGTCCGCGCCACGCCGATCCCCAGCAGCGCGATCGCCAACAAGGTCGCCCCCGTCGCCGCCACGATCCAGCCGTTCACCGGTTCCCGGAACACCAGGAAGCCGATCCCGACGCTGGTCGTCAGAATCGACAGCGCGGCGTAGAGGCTGTAGTAGCTGGCCCCGAAGCGGTTGAACAGGAAATTGAACCCCACGAACGTCGTCATCAGGCCGACGCCGGTCAGGAACATCCAGACGCCGCGGGTGCGGGCATACTCCGCCACGTCCGGCAGGCCCACGACCGTCGAGTAGATACCCAGGAGCACGAAGGCCACGAAGGCGGCCCCGGCCAGCAGCAGCAGCGGGTTTTGCGGCAGGTCGGCGCGTTTCTGGGCGTAGACGAAGAGGGCGTTCCCGGCCGCCGCCAGCAACGCCAGCAACAGCGCCGGACCGAATGTTCCCATCCTAGAACTCCCGCCGGCCTTCCAGCGCCTGGGCGATCGTCGCCGGGTCCACGTATTCCAGGTCGCCGCCGGTGGCCAGGCCGCGCGCCAGCCGGGTCAATTTCACGCCGCTGTCATCCAGCAGGCGGCCGATCTCCAGCGCCGTCGCGTCCCCCTCGAAGGTCGCATTGGTCGCCACCACCACCTCGGTGATCCCCTCGTCCTTCACCCGGGCCACCAGTTCATTCAGTCGCAGGTCATCGGGGCCGATCCCTTCCAGCGGCGAGATCGCGCCTTCCAGGACGTGATAGCGCCCGTTGTAGCCGCCGGAGCGCTCGATCGCCAGCAGGTCCAGCGCGTCCTCGATCGCGCAGATCGTATGCGCGTCGCGTTCGTTGTCGGTGCAATAGGGGCAGGGGTCGCGGTCGGCATAGTTGAAACACTTCGAGCACTGCACGATGCCCTGGTTCAGGGCGGCCAGCGCCGCCGCCAGGCTAGCCACCTGTTCCGGCGGCGACTTCAGCAAGAAGAACGCCAGCCGGCTCGCGGTCTTGGGGCCGATGGTGGGCAGCTTGCCTAGTTCCTCGATCAGCCGGCCGATCGGACCGGGTACGCCGTCGATCACGGTATCGGGGGCCTCCGGCTACGTCAGGCCCGGTATCTTCAACCCGCCGGTCAGCGCCCCGAGCTTCTCCCCGGCCAGCGCCTGCGATTCGGCCAGCGCCTCGTTCACCGCCGCCGTCAGCAGATCCTCCAGCATCTCCACGTCCTCCGGGTCCACCGCCTCCGGATCGACCTTGATCGCGCGGATCTTCTGATCGCCGGTAATCGTCACCGTCACCACCCCGCCGCCGCTGCTTACCTCCAGGGTCTGCTCGGCCAGTTCGGCCTGGATCTTCTCCATCTGCTTCTGCATTTTGCGCATCATCTGCATGAGACTGCCTCGATCTGGTTGGTAACGGGAGCTACTGGTCGTCGACTAACTCGGCTCCGTAAATGGTAACCGCCGCCTGGATCAGCGTATCGCTGCGCGGGTCGCCGCCGACGACCTTCGGGGCCGCGTCGCCGGACGAGATGCGGATTGGCACCGGCCTTCCCAGCACCTTGGCCACGATCTTGCCCACCCGTTCCTTGCTTTCGGCCCGCGCCAGCGAGTCGTAGTGGCTTGCGAACTTCGGCGTCAGCACCAGCGTCCCGCCCTCGTCGTGCCAGCGGCCGTTGGTTACGTAGGGCTCATAGGCGGGGCTCCAGGCGCGTAATTCATCGCGCAGCCGGTCGCCGCGGGCGGCCAGTTCCGCGGCCAGCCCGCCGGCCGGCTCCCCCGGTTTTGTCACGGGTTCAGCCTGGTCTGCTTCCGCTCCGGCGTCTGCCGCCGTCTCCGCCGCGGCCTCCGTCGCCGGCTCAGCCGCCGGCTCAGCCGGTCCTGTAACATCCACCGCCAACGCCGTCGGGGCCGCGCCCGCGTCGGCACTCGCCGCACCGGGCGCATCCGCCGGCGGCTCAGCCGCTTTCGCTGTATCCACCACCGGCGCTTGCGACGCCGGGGCTGCCGATGCCGCGGAGGAAGCGGCGGTTGGTGTCGTCGTAGTCGGAGCGGCTGGAGCCGCCGGCGTTGCCGGTGCCGTCTCCGCCGCCGCCCCGCCCCCAGCCATCATCAGGCAGGCGTGCACCAGCGCCAGTTCCAGTTCCAGTTGCGCCGACTGCCCTGCCCGGCCGAACGAGCCGCTCTCGCCCAGCAATTCCAGGCAGCGCACCAGCTGACCCAGCCCGAACCGGGCCGCCATCGGCTCCATCGCTTCGATCTCGCCCTCGGCGAAGTTCATCTCGTTCTGTTCGCGGCGGCCGGTCTTGACCAGCAGCAGCGCCCGGAAGTAGTTCACCATTTCCTGCTGCATGCTGGCCGGGTTGTTGCCGTCCTGCACCGCCTGGTCCACCCGCCGCATCGCCTCGCCCGAATCGCCGCCGGCGATCGCCGCGGCCAGCGCCTCCGACGCCTCCGTGCCGGTCAGCCCCAGCATGTCGCGAACATCCTGCTCCGTCAGCGTCTCGTCCACGAACGCGATCGCCTGGTCCAGCAGGCCGATCGCGTCCCGCAGGCTGCCGTCCGCGTTGCGCGCGATCAGGTGCAGCGCCTCCACCGCCACCAGCATGCCCTCGCCGTCGGCGATCCGCCCCAGCGCCTCCACCGTGTCCGCGTGGGTATGTCGCCTAAAGCGCAGGTGCTGGCAGCGCGAGCGGATCGTCGCCAACACCCGGTGCGGATCGGTCGTTGCCAGGATAAAGATCGCGTGATCCGGCGGTTCCTCCAGCGTCTTCAGGAAGGCGTTGTAGGCCGAACGCGACAACTGGTGCACCTCATCGATGATGTACACCTTGTAGCGCGCCGTCGAAGGCCGAAAGCGCACCTTCTCGCGCAGGTCGCGGATGTCGTCCACGCTGGTGTTGCTGGCCGCGTCGATCTCGATCAGGTCGATGAAGCTGGCCGAGCCCACCTGCAGGCAGTTCGTGCAGCGATTGCAGGGCTCCGGCTGAATCCCCTCCAGGCAGTTGATCGCCTTCGCCAGCAGCCGGGCCACCGTCGTCTTGCCGGTACCGCGCTCGCCCGAAAACAGGTAGGCGTGGCTGACCCGGTTGTGGGCCAGCGAGTTCTGCAGAATGCGCACGATGTGCTTCTGCCCGACCACCTCCGAAAACAGCTGCGGCCGATACTTGTTGTAGAGAGCCTGAAAGCCCTCCTGCTCCGTCATGTTCCCGGCCTCCGCACCAACAAAAAAAAGCGGCCGTGCACCCGCCTTCGAACAGTGATCCCCGCCTTACCCGAACACCAGAACTCCAGCCAGGCTGGCCCGCGGCACCCGAGAGTGACTCCTTACCGCTGCTTCCTTCCGGACCTGACGGGGTTCGGAGTTTCCCGTCGCACGGGACCCGACCTTCAACGTTCTTGCGAACTGGCAGAATCGACGATCAACCGACCTCGGGCGGGAGTTCAGCCCCGCTAAAGCGGATTGCGGGTACAGGGCACCGCTGGCTCCCCGCCTAGCACGGCCACTTCGATGGTATTGGCGCTCGCGATGGGCGTCAATCGAACGTGCCCGACCCGGCCGAATACCGCCATCTACGTGCTAGATTGACCGCCGGAGTAGATGCCCGTGTCTGCCGATTCCAACTCGACCAGCCGCCGCCGCTTTCTGCGTCTGGGCGCGCTCTTGCCGGCCACCGTGCTGGCCGGCGCCGCCACCGGCTGCGGCGCTCCTCGCGAGGACGCTGTCGTCGCCGCCGCCACTCCCGCGCCGCGCACCGCCGGTGCTTCCCCGCCCACCGCCCTTGCCCCGGCCACGCCCACCCTGCCCCCGGCCGTCGAACTGGTGATGCGCTGGAACGGACTCGACCCGCAGGGCCAGGCCGCCGCCACCGACTTCGCCGCCGATGTGCTGGCCGCCGACCGCATCGCCATCACGCCCGATTTCAGCGACTGGGCCAGTTCCTTCGAGAAGATCACCACCGGCTTCGCCGTCGGCAGCGCTCCGGATATCTGGCAGGCCGGCGGGCTCTGGACCCCGGTGCTCGCCGCCAAAGGCGGCACCCTTTTTCTC
>CAYYTN010000153.1:0-6343 GCA_964474495.1 uncultured Chloroflexota bacterium | reverse complement strand
CGAGGTCGAACTGCCGCTGCACAGCCTGCTCTGGATGACCCAGCCGGACATCAGCACCCAGGTACAGACCAGCGTCATCGTCGGTAAAGGCGCGCGGGTGCAGTTCGTGGACGAGCAGGCATCGGAAACGGCTTCCTCGCCGGCCATCGCCGGCGGGCGGGTCGACGCCTACATCGACGACGGCGGCACGCTGGACTACGCCTTCGTCCAGGACTGGGGCCTGCACACGGCGGCGTTCAAGACGGTCCGCGCCCGCCTGGGACGCGACACCAACTTCAACTACGTCGAGTTCGCGATGGGCGCGGGACTGGTGAAGTCCTTCGTCGAAGGCACGATGCCGGAGCCCGGCGCCAGTTGCGAGATGTGGGGGCTGTCGCTGCTGGACGGACGCCGTCACATCGATAACGAAACCCACCAGCACCACATCGCCGACCACACCTTCAGCAACCTGATGTACAAGGGCGTGCTGCGCGAGCGCGGACGCTCGGTGTTCTACGGGATGATCACCATCGACGACACCGCCGGGCAGAGCAATTCCTACCAGGCCAACAACAATCTACTGCTCAGCAAAGAGGCGCGGGCGGACTCCATCCCGGGGATGGAGATCAAGACCTACGACGTACGCTGTACCCACGGGGCGACGATCAGCCGTGTCGATGAAGAAGAGTTGTACTACCTGCAGAGCCGCGGCTTCACCCGCCCGCAGGCCGAGTGGCTGGCGGTGCGCGGCTACGTGGGCCCGGTGCTGGACCGACTGAAGAATGAGTCGGTCCGCGAGGCGGTCGAGGCGGCGGTGCTGGCGCGCGCCGGCCGCGACTGATCGCCATGTTCATGAGCGGCCGGTTCGCGGTGTGCCCCGAGGGCGATCTGCCCGAGGGCAGCAGCCTGAAGACCCGCGCCGGCGGCGAGTTGGTGGCCATTTTCAGGCAGCAGGGCCGGCTCTACGCGCTGGCGGACACCTGCAGCCACGCGCAGTCCTCACTGTCTGAGGGCGAGATCAGCCCTGGAGCCGTATCCTGTCCGCTGCACGGCGCGCGTTTTGATCTCGATACCGGCGAAGCACTTTCGCTGCCGGCGACGCAACCCGTGCAAACCTTCGCCGTCGAAACTGAAAACGGCGAAATCGTCGTAACAATTCCGTAGACTCGCACCCACCGCGACGGGTCGCCCGGTCCGGGAAGATCAGGGAAGAATGGCAGTAACCGACAAATCGACCGAAACCGGCGGCAGGGCGCCCGGCTCCGATTTGCGCCCGGATTTCCCCATCCTGGAGCGGCGGATCAACGACCGCCGGCTGGCCTACCTGGACAACGCCGCCAGCTCGCAGAAACCGGAATCGGTCCTCCAGGCGCTGGACGGCTACTACCGCCATCACAACGCCAACGTGCATCGGGGCATCCACACGTTGAGCCAGGAGGCGACCGACCTCTACGAAGGCGCCCGGGCGAAGGTGGCCGCGTTCGTTGGCGCTGAACAGGCCGGCGAGATCATCTGGACCCGCGGTACTACCGAGTCGATAAACCTGGTGGCGCATTCCTGGGGGCGCAAGTTCCTGCAACCCGGCGACGAGATCCTGACCACCGAACTGGAGCACCACAGCAACATCGTGCCCTGGCAACTGCTGGCGGAGGCCACCGGGGCGGTGCTCAAGTACGTCCCGGTGCCGGAGCACGACACGTTGCTCGGGGCCGATGACTTCGCGCGGATGCTCACCCCGCGCACCCGGCTGGTGGCGCTGACCCAGATGTCCAACGTCCTCGGCACCGTCCTGCCGGTGAAGGAGATTGCCGCGCTCGCCCATCAGCACGGGGCGGTGGTGCTGGTCGACGGGGCGCAGTCGGTCCCGCATATGCCGGTCGACGTGGTCGACCTGGACGTCGATTTCATGGCCTTCTCGGCCCACAAGATGCTCGGACCGACCGGCGTCGGCGCGCTTTACGGCCGCATGGAAATCCTGCGAGCGATGGACCCCTACCAGGGCGGCGGCGACATGATTTCGACCGTCTCGATGGAAAAGTCCACCTGGAACGCGGTCCCCCACAAGTTCGAAGCCGGCACCCCATATATCTCCGGACCGATCGGCTTGGGCGCAGCGGTCGACTACCTGGCGGACCTGGGCATGGCGGCCGTCCAGGGCCACGAATGTGAGATCACCGGGTACGCGCTGGAGAGCCTCGAGAAGATCCCGGGCCTCACCCTCTACGGGCCGGACGATCCGTTGGTCCGGGGCGCGGTGATCGCGTTCAATGTGGATGATGTCCATCCCCACGACATCGGCCAGGTGCTGGACAGCCAGGGCGTCGCGGTCCGGGCCGGCCACCACTGCGCCCAGCCGTTGATGCGAGTACTGGGCGTCGGATCGACCGTCCGGGCGAGCTTTTACGTCTACAATTCGCGGGATGATGTCGATGCCCTGGTCGACGCGATCGCCACCGCGAAGAGCTATTTTTCCGACTAATGCTTGACGATCTGTACAAAGAGATAATCCTCGATCACTACAAGTCCCCGCGAAACCGCGGGGAGGCGCCGGACTACGACATCAAGGCCCGGGGGTTGAATCCGCTGTGCGGCGATGACATCGAGATCACGCTCACCGTCGAGGACGGGACCATCAAGGAAGCGCGCTTCGCCGGGCACGGCTGCTCCATCAGCCAGGCCTCGGCCTCGATGCTGACGGAGGAACTTGAGGGGCGCAGCGTCGCCGAGGCGGTCGGCCTGGCCGATCGCGTGCGGGAGATGCTCAAGGGCGGCGACGAGGCCGACGCCGACGAACTGGGCGACATCGAAGCCCTGCGCGGAGTCCAGCAGTTTCCGGTCCGGATCAAGTGCGCGACGCTGGCCTGGAACGCCCTGAAGTTGGGCATCCAGGAACACGAGAACGGAACCACCGGGTCGATGGACCGGACCGAATCCGGGGCGGCGATCTTCACCGACGAGTAGCCGCCGGCCGCGGGAGGATCGATGCGGGAATCGCGCGAGCCGGATTTGCGGGCCGTCTTCCTCGACCTGGACGGCACGCTCTCCGACGAACTCCATCACATGCGTTCCGCCTACGCCGCGGCGCTGGCTGGATTGCCCGAGCCTCTGGGACCAGCCGTGGCCGGCGCGGTCCTCGACGCTTACATGGACATCGGGATCGATTTGTACCGCCGCAACGCCTGGGACGAGCTGCCCCGTGAGGCGCGAATCGAGTCCGCGCTGCGACGGGCCGGAGTCGAACCGGGGGATCTCCCGGCCCGGATCATCCACGGGTACCAGCAGAACTACCACGAGGGCCTGCGGTTGCTCCCGGGGGCGGAGCGTCTGCTGGAAATCGCCGGCCGGTTCCGGACCTGCCTGGTCACCAACGGCCAGAGCGACCGCCAGCGGGCGAAGATCGAACGGCTCGGCCTTGAGGGGCGTCTCGACCACATCCTGATAAGCGCCGAGGTCGGGTCGGCAAAGCCGGAGGCGGCCATCTTCCAGCGCGCTCTGTCGCTTACCGCTGTCGAGCCTCACCAGGCGGTGATGATCGGCGACAACGCGCTGGCCGATGTCACCGGCGCTGTCAATCTGGGTATTCCCACGATCTGGGTGAACCTGCACGGTTGGGAGCTGCCGCCGGCGGCGGCAACGCCGGAGCACGAGGTTCCCGATGTCGCGACGGCGGCGGACCGGTTGGAGACGCTGGCCGGCTGAACCGACCGGGCCGGACGCAGCGTCGCCCGGATCGAGTGCCGGCTACACATTCGCGCTTCGATATTGTGATCTCTTTCACAAGTGCTATATCGCCACGTTGTTGAGGGATGGGTGCCTCTGGTGCGTTCACAGGTTCAAGGCCAGCCGCCGAGGCATCTTGCCGGTGATTGCGGAAAGGCGTCTACGTACTAACTACCGCTTTGCCTTGTGAGAAATCGTCACTAAGTACGTATGGCCCTCGTCATTTCCTACGATGCCCGGCTTGCTCGCCGATTCGATAATCCTGGTGTAGAAAAGGCGTAGCAGCGAGGGCGAAGGCCCTCGGAAAGAAAGGTGGCTGACGAGATGGCAGCCCTTGCAAAAGTCG
The DNA here is from genome assembly GCA_964474495.1 of uncultured Chloroflexota bacterium. GTDB lineage: Bacteria > Chloroflexota > UBA11872 > UBA11872 > VXNJ01 > JASLPR01. Next base: position 2,298 of record CAYYTN010000153.1, on the reverse strand, counting down.
GATGGGTCGGAGCGATTCTGGCGGGAATAGCGTTCATCGTTCTCGGAGTAGTCTTCATCGCTTTGTCCAACGGGGCAAAAGACGAGATTCGCACCGCGATGATCGCGGAAGACGTCACAACCGGGGACGACGCCGCCATTCCAAATGTCCTGGTGCAGGACGTTGAGACCGCGCGGGCGGAGGAAGCGGTCCTCGCCGAGCACACTCTCGGCCGCTACGGTCCGTACACCGCGATGGACCGGGAAGACCCGAACCGAGCCTCCTACCTGAAGGGTCTGACGATGCGGAACTCGTTGAACCTGAGCATCATGGGATTCGGCGTCGCTGACCTGGCACTCGGTGTCGGGGTTGTGTCGATCCTCATGGGAGCCAGCACGCTGCTGCTGACTGGCCCGGCGCTGTTCGCCCTGCGCCGCTCGAGCACGATTTCCTAGGCTCCTACCCGAGTACCGACCCCGCGACCGCGGGGGCGGTACTCGCCTCTTCTCCGGCCTCCTTCGGGAGGCCGGATTTGCGCGTGAAGCGGACTACGGCTCGAGGCTGACACTGCCCGGCGCCGCGTAGACCGTTTCCGCGCACGGACGACACCCCGGCCCCGGCCGGGGTGTCGTTGTGTCCCGGTCAACCACCCGGCCGCCAGTCGAAGGCTCGCCGCCGGCGCCACCCCGGCCAGGAACATGCCGGAAGCGACGGACAAACGCGCCGGGATTCCAACCGATCTAGCCGGGACTGAACCCCATCAAAGCCCGCCAGAGCGCGGAATCCCGGGTGATCCGGATCGGTTCGCCGGTATCGCTGACGAAGGCATGGCCCGTGGTCGCCACCGCCGCCACCGCGCTCCCCAGCCGTACCCGGTAGCTGACGTTCATGCGGACCCGGCTGGACGCGGCCACCCACAGGTCGATCTCGATCTCGTCTTCGGAGTGAATCGGCCGCCGAAACTCGGCCGAACATTCGGTGACCGGAAAGTGCACTCCCGACTTTTCAATCTCGCGGTAGCTCATCCCGATCGCCTGCAAGAGACCGATACGCGCTTCCTCCAGCCAGCGGAAGAAGTTGGAATGATGCGCGATCCCGCCGGCATCGGTGTCGGAAAACCGCACCCGCAGCCGCTCGACGTGGTCCGGTTGCCGGCCATCGCCGGGACCGCCTTCAGTCACGGCCCAGGATGCCGGCAACTCGGGCGCGGAACGCGCCGATGGCCGGCGCGCCGTCGAGCACGCCGATTTCGGTGTCGTAGTTGACCGATTGCCCGGGTTCCAGCACCACCAGTTCGCCCGCCGCGCGGGCGGCCACCCGGCCCAGGATGCCGGAATTGTTGGGTTCGATCCCCACCACGTACTCCCCCGGCGCCAGCAACTTCCACTCGTTCAGGTACGGAAAAGTGGCGGTCGCAAAGCAGAACGAAACTCCGAGCGGGCCGGAATCCAGCGAGTCATTGATCAGCGCCGCGTGGGCATACCCGTCCTCGTCCGCGACCGGGTAGTGGGAGAACACCTTCTGCTCGTAGCCGCCGACCGGCGGGCCGAAATGGAACGGATCGTCGGCGGCGTCGGCCTCCTGCCCGGTCCGTACCCGGAAACCTTCGACCGTGGCCACCAACTCGGCGCCCACGCCAAGCACCGGGTGGCCGACATTCATGTGATACAGGTACATGTGGGTCGCGGGGCGATGGCCGACGTTCGTGACCGCGTCTTCGATCCGCATCTGGCTCGCGCCGAGGCGGGTGGAGATGCTACGGACCAGTTCGAACTGCGGGTGGCCGAACGCCGCTTCGCGGGTCCGGCCCTTCACCAGGATCCGGTACTCATCGCCGTCCCAGTGACAGCCGGCCGCCACGTTCTCGGCGATCAGGGTGGAGGCACGGCCGTGCATGCCGTAGTGGACCCCGTCTTCGTCGGCCGGTTGCTGGGCATGGCTCATCCCGCAGGTCGTCAGCAGGCCCCCGGCGAACGTTCGCGCCCAGCCCTGCCCGGCCGGCTCATAAGCGTGGGCCGAGACCTCGCCCGCCGGCGAAATCCAGGCCAGCGGCGTCCCCCGGTAGGAGGCGTGGCTGATGTCCATCCCCCGCCCGAGGAGCACTGTGAACTGAAACCCGGATCCGGTGTACACATCGACCGCCGCCACGCCGTCGGCCGCGCCACCATCGATCCGGTACTCGCGCACGCCCGCGAACTGCGAAATCCGACCGGCGCGGCGCTCCAACTCAGCCCGGGTGTATTCGCGTCCGAACAGCTTCGCCAATCGATCCTCCGCCAGTTCCAGTGGGGCCAAACGCGGAGTGATCTTAGCAGCGCT
>CAYYTN010000152.1:3503-6354 GCA_964474495.1 uncultured Chloroflexota bacterium | reverse complement strand
GGAACGCCCGCTGTCACCAGTTCAACGCGGACGGTGAGTTGATGGCTTCCTGGGGGAAGCCGGGAACGGGAACCGGGGAGTTCGTGCTCCCGCACTCGGTCTGGGTCGATCCGCGGGATCGAGTCTGGGTGGCGGACCGCGAGAACCGACGGATCCAGCTATTCGATCGCGACGGCGGGTTCATCGAGGAATGGACCGACATCGCCCGCCCGACCGACTTCCACGCTGTCGACGATGAGGTCGTCTTCGTGGCCGAATTGGACGCCGGGATCGCCGTGCTGGACCTGGACGGCGGGGTGGTGGCGCGGTTTGGCGCGATGGGCACCGGGACCGGGCAGTTCGTGGCCCCACACGGCATCTGGCTGGACCGCCAGGGGTGCATCTACCTGTGCGAGGTCCAGCGTGACGACAAGATCCACAAGCTGACCCCGGCCTAGAGCAGGGACGACCGTCCGGCCGGGGCCTTTTGCTTTGCCGCCTGGTGGTCGCCACCGAGCGCGACGCCCGGCGGCGGGCTGCGCGTCTCCCGGGGATTGGGATCAGCCGGGAGAGCCGGGCCGGAGTCCGGATCGGAGGCCGTCCAGCGCCGTATCCGCCACCGCGGGACGCACCATCTCCGCCGCGCCGTCGAGATGGCGGCTGACGAGCGTGGCGCCGAGGCGGGCTACCAGGGCGTCTTCGAGCGACCGGGCTTCCTTGACGGTGATGTCGTCGGCGATGACCTGGATGCGCAGGCGGCGGGCGGCGCGATACAGGGTGATGGCGACCGATTCGACCCGCGCTTTGCCTCCGGAGGTTTCGACGGCGAAGCGGCCGCGCCACTGGACGGAGGAGCCGGTATCGAGCGCCCGGGTGATGCCGAAGGAGGTGGCCTTGAGATCTTGCTGGAGCCCATCGATGAATGCGGGAGTGATTTCGATGGCGGCGCGGAGCGTGGCCATGCAAAACGGAGTTGGCATCAGCTCTTCCGGTCGGCCGCCAGCGCGGCGTCGAAATCGGCCGGGACGATGGCCGGCGCGGCGTGATCGGCGGAACGCATCAGCGCCTGGATGGCGGCTTCCTGGCAGAGCCCCACCAGGTCGGCGCCGCTGAGCCCGGCGGTGGCGGCGGCCAGGGCGTCCAGGTCGACGGCGGGATCCAGGGGCAATGCGCCGGCTGTGGAGCTTCAGAAGCGCCCGGCGATCGTCGGCGGTTGGGAGGCCGATCTCGATCTGGCGACCGAGCCGGCCACCGCGGAGCATGGCCGGGTCGAGGATGTCACGGCGGTTAGTGGCGCCCAGGACAAATACGCCGGGATGGCGCTGCAGGCCGTCGATCTCGACGAGTAGCTGGTTGACGATGCGATCGATGGCCTGGTTGCCGGCCGGCCCTCGGGCGCGCGCCGGGGCGATGGCGTCAATCTCGTCGAGGAAGATGATCGCCGGGCGGTGATCGCGGGCGCGCTGGAAGAGATTGGCGACGTTCTGCTCGGATTCGCCGAGCCACTTGGAGACGATGTCCGAGCCTTTGACCGGGTAGAAGCTTGTGTTCGCCTGGGCCGCGAGGACCCGGGCGATCATCGTCTTGCCGGTACCGGGCGGGCCGTGCAGCAGGGCGCCACGCGGCGGTTCGATGCCGAATTCGCGGGCCCGGTCGGGGTCTTCGATCAGGCGCTGTAGCTCCTGCAACTCGCGGCGGGTGTCGTCAGGCAGGATCACGTCCTCCCAGGTCCAGTCTTCGATCGGAGGGCGATCGCGGCCGACCCCGGCGCGAATCGCGTCTTCCAGCGCCTGCTGGGATATCAACGGAGTGGAACCGGCGGGGCCACCAGAAGCCAGGGCGTCCAGGGCGCAGCGATTGACGATACCGGCGATCCGGGCCGCGGACAGCGTCTCGGAAAGCCGCGCCAGTTCGTCCGTGTCAAGGTCGGCGGCCACCGGGCGGTCGCGCAGGTGGGCGTTGAATATCTCGGCGCGGTCGGCGGCGTCGGGGTGATCGACCCGCAATAGCAAATCGAAATGCCCGGCATGGATGACGGCCGGGTCCAGCGACTCGAAATGATCGGTGGCGGCGAAGACGAGGACATCCGGTTGGCGGCTGACCTGCTCGAGGGCCCGGAGGATGCGTTCCAGGGCGCGACGTTCGCGTCCCGAGCCGCTCGAAGGGCCGCGCCGGGTGGCCACGGCGTCGAAACTGTCGAGGAGCACGATCATCGGAGCGTTGGCGCGGGAGAAATCGACGATTCGCTGGATGTCGCCGGAGCCGTCGCCGAGAAGCTCCGCAGAGGAGACGGAGATGAAGTTGCAGCCGAACTCACCGGCGGTGGCGCGAGCGATGAAACTCTTGCCGCTGCCGCGGGGGCCGTGGAGGAGCACGCCGTTGAACGCGACCCTGAGTTCGACCGCCTCTCCGGGGTAGGCCAGTAGGACGCCGATTGTTTCGGAGATGCGACGCTTGAGCGTGGCCATGCCGCCGACGTCGGCGAAGGTGGGGCAATCCCGGGGTGAGAGGACGTGGAAATCGAGGCGCCGGCCGGATTCTCCGGGCGCCGCGCCCGACCGGTCACTATCCATTCTCCAGGGCGATCCTCACTGCCGGGGTGGGGCGGTCGTAGCGATGCAGGGACAAGGTACAGGTTAGCGACCCGGCAGGGGCGGCGCAGGGACGCGGGCGCGAGGCGCATACCACCAAGGCGCCGGAACGGCCGCCACGCAGGGGCCGGGCCCTCCCCCGGGTGGAAATCGGGAAGGCCCTGGATGCGGTCGGGGCGAAAGGATTTGAACCTTCGGCCTCATCGACCCGAACGATGCGCTCTGCCAGGCTGAGCTACGCCCCGCGAAGGGGAAGTTTAGCGTGGTGGCGGGCGGGCCGC
>CAYYTN010000152.1:0-3493 GCA_964474495.1 uncultured Chloroflexota bacterium | reverse complement strand
CAGGGAATGCGGCGCGTCGGGGCCAGCGTGCGAACGGCGGGCGCGAGGCGGTCGGAGATGGCGAAGCCGCGGAAGCCGGGGCCGGTGGTGATGGCGGTGGCGCCGGCGGTGGCGATCAGGGCGGCGAGGGCGTCAGGATCGGCGCCGCTGACGAACCCGCGTCGCTGCAGGGGCAGCGCCACGAAGGCGATGTTGGCGGACTCCGGGAGGGGGGCGAGTGCGGCGACGATGCGGCGGGAGGTGTCGGGCCCGGAGTTCCAGGTAATGAGGGTATCGGCGGCGGCACAGGCAGCGAGCGCCGGCGGCTCCGGATCGGCTTCACCGACCTGGAAGCGGCCCTGAATCGCCGACGCGAGGCGGTCAACTCCGGCGGTGGGCCCGGCGATTCGCAGGCGGGCGGCGGCCGGGATGGTGGCGGTGCCGGCGAAGGTGAGCCGCTCGACGAGCTCCAGTTCGTCCTGTGCCAGGGCCAGCACCGCCGCGATGTCGCCCTCGCCGGGCAGGGCGACGGCGCGCCGGGCCTCGGGTTGTCGCTCGAGTCGCAGCCGCAGCGTGGCCGGGATACCGGTGTCACCGCCGGCGCCGGCGGCGGCGCGGGTCAGGTCGTAGCCGGCGGAGTTCTTGATGGTCCCGCCGCCGGCCGGGATGCGCAGCCCGCCGCCGGCCACAAGAGTGGCACCGAGCACCCAGTGCCGCAGGTCGGGGAAGCGCCCGGACATGCCCAGTGCCAACCCGGACAGGTAGGAATCGGCCAGGGTCGCGTGCCCCGGCAGGGGGGCGACCGGCCAGTAGAGGTCGAGTTGGGCAAGGGCGTCCCCGAGCGCGGCGTGGGTGACGCCGGGCTCAACCAGGGCGGTCAGGTTGTCGGCGTCAATCTCGATGATGCGGTCGAGCCGCCCCAGGCTGAGGCGGGCGGTGGAGGGCGGCGTGGCGTCGTCGAGGGACAGGTTGAGGCGGCCTTCGCCGGCAGCCCGCGCCAGGCCTTCGAGGGCTTCCATGGAGTCAGGGGCAAGGACCAGCCGGCCGGCCGGGTCTCGGGACAGGCCGTCACGACCTACAATTGTTTCGAGTTCGTCCATGGGGACGGAATCGCTGGCGATTTGCAATCAGCCTTCGTGGAGTCGGCGGGCGGCCCCGGTAGTGTAGGGCAGGGTCCGGCCCCGAAGGTCCGGGATTCGAATGAGGATCGATATTTGCGGCACACGATCGCGTCACTGGCCGGCAAGCTAGCCGGCGCGGCCATCCGGCGGCTGGGGCGGGGCGGGGGCACGGCGTCGCCGGGGCTTGTCGCCGACCGGCTGAGCCCGGGCTACCTGCACGAACTGCTGCGAGCCATCCCGGGCGGCTATGCGTTGCTATCGGGCACGAACGGCAAAACGACCTCGGCAGCGATGCTGGCCGGCATCCTGGCCGAGCAGGGGCAGGCAGTGATCGGCAACCGCAGCGGGTCGAACCTGGCGCGGGGGCTGTTGTCGGAATTGCTGCCGCATACGGATTGGCGGGGAAGGCTGCGGGCGGAGCCGGGGACGGTCGGGGTGCTGGAAGTGGACGAGGCGGCGCTGATTCCGCTGCTGCCGCCGGCGCTGCCGAGAGTTCTCCTGCTGACGAACCTCTTTCGAGATCAACTGGACCGCTACGGCGAACTGGACTCCATCGCGCGGCGCTGGCGGACGGCCATCAGCGAGTCGGACGGCGGGTTCACCCTGGTGGCGAACGCCGACGACCCGGCGGTTGCGCACGCGGCCGGCAGCCATCGCGGGGAGACGATCTTCTTTGGCGTCGACGACCCGGCCGGTGACGGCCCCGACGAGTGGGCCGACGCCACACTCTGCCCGGTCTGCGGGGCGCCGCTGGACTATGAGCGCGTGAACTACTCACACCTGGGGCACTACGGGTGCCCGGAATGCGGATTCGCGAGGCCGGAAGCGCGGGTGGTCGCGCGCGATATCGAGCGGCACAGGCTGGAGGCCACCTCGTTCGTAATCGAGGCCGACGGCGAGACCCTGCCGGTGCGGCTGCGGCTGCCGGGGACCTACAACGTCTACAACGCGGTGGGGGCGATGGCGGCGGCCGGGGCGCTGGGCGCCGCTGGGGAGTCCATGCGGCGGGCGCTGGAAGGGTTCGCGCCGGCCTTTGGACGCGCCGAGAATGCGCGGATCGACGGGCGGGACCTGACGCTGCTGCTGATCAAGAACCCGACCGGCGCGAACGAAGTGATCCGGTCGCTGGCGGGCCTGGAGGGTGAGCAGGATTACCTGGTGCTGCTGAACGACCGGGTCGCCGACGGCGAAGACGTCTCCTGGATATGGGATGTGGACTTTGGCCGGCTGCGACCGCGTTCGCTGGTGGTTTCGGGGCGGCGGGCGGCGGACATGGCGCTGCGCCTGAAATACGCCGGACTCGATCCGGCTCGGGGAATCGCGACCGAGACGGATCCGGCAGCGGCGCTTGATCGGGCCATCGCCGCGCCCACCGGACGGCTCTACGTTCTGACCACCTACACGGCGATGCTGGAATTCCGCGCGCTGCTGGTCGGGCGCGGGGCGCTGCGGGAGTACTGGCAGGGATGAAACTGAAGGTGGGGCACCTGTACCCGGAGTTGATGAACATCTACGCCGACCGCGGAAACGTGGAGTGCCTGCGGCGGCGCTGCGAGTGGCGCGGGATCGCGGTCGAGGTCCGGGCGATCACCGCCGGCGGCGCCTTCGCGCCGGATGAACTGGACATAATATTGTTGGGCGGCGGACAGGATCGGCAGCAACGGGCGGCCAGCGAGGACCTGCAGGAGGCCACCGGCGATTGCGTGCGGGCGGCGGTGGAGGCGGGGGCGGTGCTGCTGGGTATCTGCGGCGGATACCAGCTACTGGGGAATCTGTACGTGGATGCTGATGGGACGGAGCTGGCCGGGTTGGGTCTGTTGGATGTGGAGACGCGGCATCCCGGGCTTGAGGCGGCGCGCTGCATCGGGAACATCGCGGTGGAATGGAGCGGTGGAACCCTGGTGGGATTCGAAAACCATGGCGGCCGGACCTACCTGGACGCGGCGGTGGAGCCGCTGGGACGGGTGTTGTCCGGCGGCGGCAACAACGCCGCGGACGGCGGCGAGGGGGCGGTGCGGGAGCGGGTGTTCGGCACTTACCTGCACGGGTCGCTGCTGCCCAAGAACCCGCACTTCGCGGATCACCTGCTGGAACTGGCGATCGCGCGACGGGACCCCGGCTTTGCACTGGAGCCGCTGGGCGACACGGCGGAATGGGCGGCGCACCGGGCGGCGCTGGCGCTGATGGGGATTCGCGAAACGGGCTGAAGCGGCGTCGCGGGCTAGGCGGAGGGGTGGCTCGCGACGAAGTCCCGGAAAAGTCGGGCGACCTCGTTGGGGCGCTCGTTCGCGGGAAAGTGGCCGCAGCCGGGGAGCAGGTGCAGGTGGGCGCCGGACTGCCTGCGCAGCCACTCGGCGTCGGCGGCCGGGGCGAGGCGATCGTCGAGGCCGCGG
>CAYYTN010000151.1:0-6366 GCA_964474495.1 uncultured Chloroflexota bacterium | reverse complement strand
GATCGAGGGGTATTACGCCGCCGTCTCCGCGATGTCCGCAATGATGGCCGAGCAGCAAATCATCGGTAACAACATCGCCAACCTCAACACCATTGGCTACAAGCAGGACATCGCCCAGGAAACCGAGTTCGAGCGCATCCTATTCCGCGCCGTCGGCACCCGCACCGCCATCGGCCAGGCCGAAGAATCCGGCAACGCCATCGCCCGCCTCGGCACCGGCATCGAACTGCTGCCCACCGCCCTCGACCTCACCACCGGCCCCCTCGCACCCACCGACCGCCCCCTCGACCTCGCCCTTCCCAACAGCGGTTTCTTCCGCGTCCTCGACGCCGAGGGCGAATCCGCCTACGTCCGGGCCGGCGCCTTCATGCGTGACACCAACGGCACCATCGTCACCCCCGAGGGCGAAACCCTCACCGACATCGAAGGCCAACCTATCGTTCTCGGGCCGGGAGCCGTAGTTATCAGCAGCGACGGCAGCATCCGTCTCAACGAGCAATTCGTCGCCCAGATCGCCGTCGTCGACCTTCCCGACGGGCTTCCCTGGCGCAAGGTCGGCCGCGGCCACTTCCAGCCCCACGACCCCACCGCCCAGCCCGAGCTACTCACCAGCCCGGGCCTGCTCCAGGGCTACCTCGAGCAATCAAACGTCAACCCCGACCAGCAGGTCGTCGAGATGATGTCAGTCCTACGAATCTACGAAGCCGCCCAATCCATCCTCGGCATGGCCGATGAAGGCATTGCCCAGGCCGTTCGCGAAGTCGGAAGGGTACGCTAGACCTGTGCTCACGTTCTTCCAGACCTCCTTTAGCGGAGCCATCGCCAACCGCGGCTTCCTTGAAGTCATCGCCAACAACCTGGCCAACGTAAACACCGGCGGCTTCCGCGCCTCCCGCGTCGAATTCGCCGACCGCCTTTATCGCGAACTCACCGCCGACAACATCGGCCTCCCCGAAGACTCCCAGTTCATCCTTCCCGAAGTCGGCTCCGGCGTCGCCATCACTGCCACCACGGCCGAGATCCGTCCCGGCGATCTCCAGTCCACCGGCGACCCCCTGCACCTCGCCATCCTCGGCCGTGGCTTCTTCACCGTCACCCTGGCCGATGGAACCACCGCCTATACCCGCAGTGGCAGCTTCCAAACCGACAGCAATGGCAACCTCCTCACCCCTTCTGGCGAACTCGTATCCCCCACCGTCACCATCCCCACCGACGCCGTCAGTGTCGCGGTCAACTCCGCCGGCGAAATCGTCGCCCAGATTGCCGACCCCGAAGAAGTTGGCGGCACCAAAGCCGAGGCCCTTGGCCAGATTCAGCTTGCCACCTTCGTCAACGAACGCGGCCTCCAGGCAATCGGCTCCAACCTCTACGTTGCGACCACGGCCTCCGGCGTCCCCACCCTCGTCAACCCGGGGCAGTCCGGCGGGCCCAGCATCCAGAGCGGCATGCTTGAGACTTCCAACGTCAGCCAGGTCACCGAACTGACCAACGCCATCATGGCCCAGCGCGCCTACCAGATGAATCTCTCGGTCCTCAAGCAGACCGACGAAATGATCGCCCTCGCCACCCGCTTGCGCCGCTGATGAAGGCGCACCCAAAAGAAACCTCCGCAACCCCTAAAGTTATGCACGGAACCTCCGAAGATATAACTGGAGGAATAGACTTCTTGGGCGTAGGGCCCGCGACGAAGGACGGTAGATAGATGTCCCCCATCGGCGGCAGCGGCGGCGTAGAACAGGCCGGCCGCGCCTATGGGATCGACCGAATTAACCGCCCCGGTCGTCGAAGTCGACCTGAGGGAGCCAGCGCATCCGCCCGCGCCCCCTCAGACGCCGTGTCTCTCTCGGAGCAGGCCAAAACTCTCGCCGCCGCACGACGCGCGGTCGACAGTGCGCCCGACATCCGACAGGACAAGGTCGACGCCATCAAGCAGGCCATCTCCGACGGTACCTACTCGGTATCCGCCCGTGAGCTGGCTCGCAAGATGATCGACGCCGGGATCGTATAGACCGACGATCTCAACCTGATTCAAGGTGAATAGATGCAAACGGTGCCGCAATCCCCGGCCGCGCCTCCGGCCAAAGACAGCCTCCAACCCCTTGTAGACGAGCTCCGCGCGAATCTCCAGGACATCATCTCCCTTCACCTCGACCTGCTCGCCGAATGTCAGGCCGAGACCCACGCTCTCCGCACGGTCGAGATCGAAACCGTCCGCGCCATCATCGACCGCAAGGTCGCCCTTGCCGCCCGGACCATCCGGCTCGAAACCCGCCGCGAGCAAACCGTCAATCGGCTGGCCCTTTGCCTCGCCCTCCCCGACTCCCCCACCATCTCCCAGATCGCCGACGCCCTCCCTGGCCACGCCCGCCTCGACATCAATCAGCTCGCCGCGCGCCTCGCCGAAATCATCGCCCAGATCACCACCATCACCAGCCGCAACCATGGTCTCGCCCAGGGCGGCGTCCACGTTGCCTCCAACCTCCTCGCCAGCCTCTCCACCAGCGAGCCCACCAGCGGCGCATATTCCGGCCTCGGACGGGTTAATCAGAGCGGCCAACGTCCGATAATTGAGATAGCCGGCTAGGTTAGCTCCCCGCTTCCCCCGGCGGTCCGACCAGAACAAGGAACACTGAATGCCCTCAAGCATGCTCGGCTTGAACACCGCTCTCCGCGGAATTCTCGCCCACCAGGCCGCGCTCAACACCACCGGCCACAACATCGCCAACGCCAGCACCGAGGGCTACTCGCGCCAGGCCGTTCCACTCTCCGCCGCCACCCCCATCGGCATGCCCGGCCTCTCCGCCGTTCCCACCCTCGGGGTCATCGGCACCGGCGTTGACACCTCCGCCATCTCCCGCAAACGCAACCAGTTCCTCGACTTCCAATTCCGCGCCCAGACCCGCCAGCTCGGCTACTTCGAGGAAATCCGCGACACCCTCCGCCAGGTTGACGCCGTCTTCGGCGAGCCCTCCGAAACCGCCGTCGGCGGCCTTATGCAGACCCTCTTCGACACCTTCCAGGACGTCCAGAACGTCCCTGAAGATTCCGCCGCCCGCACCGCCGCCGTCGAAGCCGGCGAAAACCTCGCCTTCCTCATCCGCCACAGCTACGACGAAATCGTCCGTATGCAGCAGGATCTCGACATCCGCGTCACCAACGCCGTCACCGAGATCAACAGCATCACTACCCAGATTGCCTCCCTCAACGCCCAGGCCGCCGGTGGCGCCGGCGCCGACACCCCCGCCAACGACATCCTCGACCACCGCGACGTTCTGCTCGACACCCTCAGCAAGATCGTCGGCACCAACATCACCTACCGTTCCGACGGCATGGTCGACGTCCAGATCAACAACCTCCACGTCGTATCCGGCGTCGAAACCTACAACCTCAGTACCACCACCAACGCCACCACCACCTTCCTCGACGTCGTCTACTCCCCCAACTCGTCCACCATCGTCCCCACCTCCGGCACCCTCGGTGGCCTTCTCCGCGCCCGCGACACCGACATCGGTTCCGTCGCCAGCAACACCGGCATCATCAACCGCCTCAACGAATTCGCCATCAACATGATCAGCGAAGTCAACAAGACCCATCGCGCCGGCTTCGGCATCGAGCCCAGCGGCGCCAAGAACATCACTGACGTCACCAGCGTCCTCGGTTCCACCGGCACCTACACCATCACCTCCGACGGCGTCGGCGGTCTCTCCGCCACCTACACCCCCACCTCCGGGTCCGCCTCCGCCGCCGTCACCGGTACCATCACCGCCGGCGGCACCAACAACACCCTCATCCCCGGCATCACCCTCACCGGCGCCGCCGTCCTCAGCGGGGTTGGCGACACCACCACCATCGCCGTCAACGACGGCCTTGCCGTCACCGCCGGCGCCAACGCCGACGTCACTGCTGCCGCCAACAACAACGGCACCTACACCATGACCACCAACACCGGCGCCTCCACCGTCGCCATCGCCTACACCCCCAGCGGTGGCAGCGCGGGCGCCGCCGTCACCAAGTCCTACACCGCCGGCGCCGCCAACACCGCCCTCATCACTGGCCTCACCGTCACCTTCGATTCCGCCCCCAACCTCACCGACGCCGGCGTCGACTACATCACCACCGGCAACAACTTCTTCGACGACATCCTCCAGACCTCCGGTATCGCCGCCCGCGACATCGACGTCGACAGCGCCCACGTCGCCGACCTCAACAAGATCGCCGCCTCCGACGGCTACTACGAGGAAGGTAACGGCGGCAACGCCCGCCTCCTCGCCGGCACCGGCAGCAACTCCCTCTCTGCCCTCGGCAGCGTCTCATTCACCGAATACCACCGCTCCACCATTGCCTCCCTCGGGTCCGACACCCGCGCCGCCACCATCAGCACCGACAACCAGGAAGATTTCATCTCCCTTGTCGAAGCCACCCGCCTGTCCGTGTCCGGTGTCTCCATCGACGAAGAAACCGCCAACATCCTCCGCTTCCAGCTCGCCTTCCAGGGCTCCGCCCGCGTCATGACCGCCATCGACGAAGTCCTTGAACTCATCGTTAACCGACTCGGCGTCGTCGGCCGATGATAGTAATAAGCCTAAACGGCTGGCCTCGACCTAGGATCGCCTGATGCCCACCCGAATAACCAACCAGTTGATGAGCGAAAATTTCATCACCGACCTGCGCCGCAATCTGCGCACCCTCAGCCAGCATCAGCGCCAGCTCTCGACCGGCGTCATCGTCTCCCGCGCCGAAGACGACCCCCAGACCATCGGCACCATCATCCGCATGAACGAGCAGATCGCGGACATGGACCAGTACGAGGTCAACTCGCTCCTCGCCCGCGACTTCCTGGACAACAGCGAATCCGCCCTTTCCCGCGTCAGCGTCGACCTCCAGCGCATCCGCGAACTCACCATCCGCGCCGCCAACGGTGTCAACGACGCCGGCGACCGAAACGCCATGCGCCCCGAATTCGTCCAGATGCTCGACGACATCGTCGCCTCCGCCAACCAGCGTTTCGGCGATCAGTATCTCTTCAGCGGTACCAAGACTGAGGTCGAGCCCTTCTCCCTCAACACCGGCACCCTTGTCGTCACCTATTCCGGCAATAGCAACAACATCGTTCGCGAAATCGATACCGGTCAGACCATAAACGTCAACCAGGTCGGTGACGACGGTGCCGGCACCGGCGTCTTCCAGACCGTCTTCGGCGCCATCAAAACCGCCGTCGATGCCATTGACGCCAACGACCCCGCCATCCTCTCCGACAGCGCGCTCACCGAAATCGACAACGCCATCACCAGCGTCCTCCAGAGCCGCACCTCCCTTGGCGCCCGTTCCAGTCGGATGGCCACCAACGTCACCCGCCTGCAAAACGTCCGACTTCGCTCCCAGGCATTCCGATCCAAGCTCCAGGACCTTGACGTTGCCGAAGGGGTAACCCAACTCGCCACCGCCGAAACCACCTACCGCGCCTCCCTCGCCATCGGCGCTCGTATTCTCCAACCCAGTCTGCTAGATTTTCTCCGTTAGCCTTGGAGTCCCCAAGTGATCGCATTGGATAAGACCGTGCCCGAGGAAACCGCGACTCCTCCCCCGGCTCTCGCCGACGGACTCGAGATTACCTTTCCCGCCGGCCTCGGCGGCTGCCCGGATTGGCGTAGTTTCGTCTTCCGCCTGACCCCCGAGCACGCCCCCATCTCGGCCCTCGAAAACCTCGACGACCCTGCCATTTACCTCTCCGTCATCGACCCGTTCATCCTCCGACCCGACTATGCAATCGACATGTCCGAAAGCGACACTCAGCTAATCGAGCTCGTAGACGCCGCCGACGCCGCGGTGCTCGCAATCCTTGTCGTAAAGCACGAGCCCACCCTTGTAACCGCCAATTTGGTCGGCCCCATTGTGATAAACTCGCGCACGAATCTGGCGTGTCAGCTCGTCCTCGACAACCCCGAGTATTCGGTCCGGCAACTCGTCTACTCAGAGGCTGTGGAATAGCGCCACAGCCTGTCCCGGACGAGCGCCGGGGACGCGCCCCCCGGCTCCTGTGAAACAATCGGCCCGCCGCACGGAGGCGCGATGCTGATCCTCACCCGCAAGATCGACGAATCCATCGTCATTGCCGACAACATCACCGTCACCGTCCTCGAAATCAGCGGTGAACGCGTCAAGATCGGCATCGACGCCCCGCGTAGCGTCACCATCCTCCGCCACGAACTTCAGGAACAGGTCCGCCAGGAAAACATCGAAGCCGCCGCCGCCGCCGCCGACCTTGGCGACGTCGCCCGCCAGCTAAAAGAGATCTCCGAGCAGGACTAGTCCCCCGCCTCCCCATCGCGGTTGTCCAGGTACGCATCCACGAACGCCACCACCTCC
>CAYYTN010000150.1:0-6413 GCA_964474495.1 uncultured Chloroflexota bacterium | reverse complement strand
CGGAATGGGCTGGATGGGCGACCTGCACGCCCGCTCCTACCTGCAGGTGCCAGTGCGGTTCCCGGACGCCAAGGCCATGCCGAAACTGGTCATTTGCGCCGACGAATTCGCCGCCCGCGCCGAACGCGCCCAACGCGCCTACGGCTTTCCGGAGTCCACCACCGACTGGCGTGAAGTCGTCGATCACCCCGAGGTTCACGTCGTGAACGTAACCACTCCCAACCATCTGCACCGTGAAATGGTGGAGGCCGTCGCCGCCGCCGGCAAGCACATCCTCTGCGAAAAGCCGGTCGGCCGCTATCCGGAGGAAACGGTTGAGATCGCCGACCTGGTGGCGAAGTCCGGCGTCAACTCCCACGTCGGCTTCAACTACCGCTGGATTCCGGTCGTGCAGCTGGCCCAACAACTGATCGAACGCGGCGAACTCGGCGAGATCACCCACTATCGCGGCCAGTTCCTGGAAGGCTACGCCGCCAACCCCAACGCGATGCTCACCTGGCGCTTCCAGGCCGACATCGCCGGCACCGGCGTGCTCGGCGACATGATGTCCCACTCCATCGACATGGCCCACATGCTCATCGGGCCCATCAAGCAGGTCGTCTCGCAGAGCGATACCTTCATCAAAGACCGCCCCCTGCCCGTCCCCGGCGAAGGTACCCATTTCTCAGTCAGTGAGGGCGGACCCCGCGGTCCGGTCGAAAACGAAGACTATGTCGGCGCCCTGGTCGAATTCGAAAACGGCGCCCGCGGCACCCTCGAGTCCTGCCGCGTCGTCATGGGCGAGAAGTTCGGGCTGACCTTCCAGATGAATGGCGCGGGCGGCGCCCTGCACTGGCACAGCGAACGCATGAACGAACTCGAGGTCTATCGCCCGGAGGACGAGCCCGATCGCGACGGCTTCACTCGCATCCTCTCCGGACCCAGACTTCCCCACCACGCCGCCTTCACCCCGGGCGACGCGATGCCCATCTCCTTCGACGACCTCAAGGCGATCGAAATGCACGAGTTCCTCGAAGCGATCGCCGCCGGCCGCCCCAGCGTCCCCGGCATGGCCGCGGCCGCCGCCGTCGCCGAGGTCTCGGCCGCCATGCGCCGTTCTTGGGAGTCCGGCCACTGGGAAGACGTAACCCCCCTGGCCTAGCGCCGGCCCTCGCTCAACTCCTGGTAGTAGAGCGGCCGCGCTTTCTTGGATTTCTCGTACTCGGCCCAAACCCGCCGCACCGTGAGCCGGATCGCGGAGTCATCGCCGCGGACCGGGCTCATTGCCCTTCCTCCGGCGAGGAGTTCCTACCTCAGGGCGTCGGCTGGTGAAAGGCGGCCGCGCCCGCATGGCAATTAGTCGATCCCTCCGCTTCGTTACCCTGTGGAAACGCCTATCGCACTACAAGCAAGCAATATAGTTGACACTATGACACGCAATTCATATACTTCGCAGGCATCAAGTCATCGCAATCACAACGCCCCTGGAGGATCACGCAATGGCCACGATTCAACGCTATCGACCCTTCCGCCGCGCCGCCGGCTTCGACTCCGTATTCGACCAGCTCTGGCGCAGCTTCGGCCCGGTCCCCCGTGCCCGTGGCGTCGCGACTCGCCCGGGCCTGCCGCTGGATGTCGAACAGAACGACGAGCGGCTCGTCATCACCGCTTCCCTTCCCGGCTACGAGCCCGGCGACATTGAAGTCAGCGTCGACGAGGACATCCTGGTCATCAAGGCTGAGTCCGCCGGCGCCTCCGAAGACGACGAGCCCGCCTACCTGCTTCGCGAGCGCGGATTCGGCTCCGTAAGCCGCTCCCTGCGCCTGCCCGAGAATCTCGATACCGAGAACGCCGAAAGTGAGTTTCGTAACGGAGTTCTAGCGGTGACGTTCCCTAAAGTAGAGCAGGCAAAACCCAAGAAGATCGAGGTAAGAGCCTCCAACTAGTAAGTCATCTAGCGGAGGTCCGTTTCCCCCACCGGACCTCCTTCCACGCGGACCCGGGGACCGACCAAATCGGTCCCCGGGTTTTGCGCTTTCCGGCCCTGACGGCCGTCCGTTTGACGGGATTCGAGCGGCCCGGTAAAAACCGTCTGTCCCGAGCGCCGGCGGGCCTACCGCCGTCTGCATCGCGACCACCGGAGGCAGCCGCATGAACCCCGAAGCCGCCCAGCAAGCCACCATCCGCATCGACGCCACCGACGGCCGTGGAACCATCAACCCCTTCGTCTATGGCTCCAACCTGGAGCACCTGGGACGCACCGTCTACCGCGGCCTCTGGGCCGAATTGTTGCACAACCGCAAGTTCGCCGGTGTCGACCGGGCCCGCTACCCCCGCGAAGAGGCCTGGCGCGCGCACGTCGAGGATCCGGTGGGATTCGGCGTGGTCGAAGTCTGGGAGCCGGTGAATCCCGGCGAATCCGTCCGCTACACCCACGACAACACCACCTTCTACTCCGGCGGCCAGTCGCAGCGCATCGATCTCAACTCCGACGACGGCGCCTTCCACGGCGTCGCCCAGCCGGGCATCGAAGTCGCCGCCGATACCGACCACCGCGCCCGCCTGGTCCTGCGCACCGCCGGCGACATCGCCGCCGTGCGCCTGGCTCTCCATGACGAACAGGGCGAGAACGGCGCCTGGGAAATCGCCCCCACCGAAGCCCGCCAGCGCTGGCACACCTTCAACGGAGACCTGCACTCAACGCGGGCCGGTGAAAACCGCCTCCACATCGAAGCCCGCGGCCGCGGCAAGGTCTGGCTGGGTGCCGTCTCCTTGATGCCCGCCGAATTCGCCGACGCCGGCGGGATCCGCACCGACGTGGCCGCCGTGATCCGCGACGGCGGTGTCAGCATGCTCCGCTGGCCCGGCGGCAACTTCGCCTCCGACTACTTCTGGCACGAGGGCATCGGCCCCATCGACCGCCGCCCCACCCGCCTCAACCGCGCCCGCCCCGAGCTTGAACCCCACGACCTGGGCACCGACGAGTTCCTGGCCTTCTGTCGCGACTACGAAATCGAGCCCTTCATCGTCCTCAACGCCGGCTCTGGCTCGGTCGCCGAGGCCGCGGCCTGGGTCGAGTACTGCAACGGACCGGCCGACAGCGAGTGGGGCCGCCGCCGGGCTGAGAACGGCCGTCCCGAGCCCTGGGCCATCAAGTACTGGTCCATCGGCAACGAGATGTGGGGCAATTTCCAGGTTGGACACGTGGACGCCGAGACCTACGCCCGCCGCGCCGACGAGACCGCCCACGCCATGCGCGCCGTCGACCCCGACATCCACATCACCGCCATCGGCCACATCCGCGACACCGCCGGCGGCTGGAATCGCCACGTCGCCCGGGCCGTCGGCGGGCAGGTCGATGCCATCGCCATCCACCACTATCCGGTGGTGATCGGCACGGTCGATCACCCGCCACCCGATGACGCCCTGTGGGCGGCGATCACCGCCGGAGCCAACGACGCCGCCGACATCCTCAGCGACTCGACGGCGATCATCGACGCCCACTGGTCCGGCGACACCCCGCCCGAAATCTCCTTCGACGAGTGGAACAGCTGGGTCGGAGTGCACGGCCATACCGGCTGGCTGGAGGAGCCCTTTCGGCTGCGCGACGGACTCTACGCCGCCGCCCTCTTCAACGAAATCCACCGCCGCGCCGATCGCATCACCATGGCCCACCAGGCCATGGCCGTGAACCGCCTGGGCCTCATCGAAGTCCGCCCCACCCGAATCTGGCTCACCGCCAGCTTCCAGGCGCTCTCGCTGTACGCCGAACACTGCGGCGCCACCGCGCTCGCCACCGAGTACGCCGGCCCCACCTTCAGCACCCGCGCCTTCGGCGCCGCCCCGCCCCAAGAGGACGTGCCCTCCCTGAACGTCATGGCCACCGCCGAGGGCGACCGCATCGTCGTCGCCGGAGTCAACCTCCAGGCCGAAGGCGACATCGCTGCCCGCATCGAAATCGCCGGCGCCGCCCTCGCCCCCGCCGCCACCGTCCGCGAATTGAACGGCGACGACGGCATGGCCTACGACACCTTCGAGAGCCCGGATCGCACCCGCGTCACCGAGCGCGCCCTCGATCTCGACCTCGACAACGGCCGGTTCGACTACGTCTTCCCGGCTCATTCCGCAACGCTGATCGAGCTGACCGTCTCCGGCTAGCCCCGTCCCGTGTCCCCCGCGAGCAGCGCAGGCGGCTGAGTGCTAAATTGTCGCGTACCACTCGCCCGTGACCGGCCAAGATTGGGCACCCGCAGCGGCCGGCGGAATGGAGTTCCTCCCAATGGTCCCCGATCGCACTGAGACCGGTCCCGCAACTCTGACCGTTTACCTCGACCGCCCCCTCGGCCACATCAATCCCTTCATCTACGGCACCAACATCGAGCATCTTGAGCACCTCATCTACGGCGGTCTCTGGGGCGAACTGCTCGACGCCCGCAAGTTCGCCAGGCATGACGGCGGCCGCCTGCCCAACCGCGGCCGTCGCCGCGGTCGCGGTCTGCAGGAAGCCTGGCGCGGCGAGTTCACCGACGAGTCCAACTTCGGTCTCGTGGCCCCCTGGGAACCAGTCGATCCCACCGAGCAGGTCTTTTACGTCCACGACAACACCGTTTTCTACTCCGGCCGCCAGTCCCAGCGTATCGATCTGCTGGCCGCCGACGAGGACTATCACGGCATCGGGCAGGACGGACTGGAAATCGCCGCCGGCGCCGACTACGCGGCCCGCGTGGTTCTACAAATCGAGGGCTCGATCGACTCGGTCGTGCTGCGGTTGCGCGACGCCGAGGGCGAAAACGGGCGCTGGAACCTGCTCCCCGACGGACCGGCCGGCGACTTCACCAGCTACGAAGGTGTGATCCGATCCGAGCGCGCCGGGCTTTGTGACTTCGAATTGGTCGCCCGCGGCGAAGGCCGCCTGTGGATCGGGGCCGTCTCGCTGATGCCCGCCGCGGTGGCCGCCGACGGCGGGATGCGCTCCGACATCGGCGCCAAGATCGTCGAGTCCGGCATCAAAATGCTCCGCTGGCCCGGCGGCAACTTCGCCTCCGACTACTTCTGGATGGAGGGCATCGGCCCCCTCGACCGCCGCCCCACCCGCCTGAACCGGGCCTGGAACGAATACGAACCCAACGACGTCGGCACTCACGAATTTCTCGACTACTGCGAACGCCTGGGCATGGCCCCCTTCGTCTGCGTCAACACCGGCTCCGGGTCGGTCGAAGACGCCGCCGCCTGGGTCGAGTACTGTAACGGCCCCTCTGACTCCGAGTGGGGCCGGGTGCGCGCCGGCAACGGCCGCGAGCAGCCCTGGAACGTCCACTACTGGTCGCTGGGCAACGAAATGTGGGGCGACCTCCAGGTCGGCCACGTCGATCCCGAGACCTACGCCGTCCGCGCCCTCGAGTTCGCCCGGGCGATGAAGGCCGCCGACCCGTCCATCCACCTCACCGCCGTCGGCCACGTCCGCAACGTCCTCGGGCGCTGGAACGAACTGGTCGCGCGCGCGGTCAGCGGCCAGGTCGACGCAATCGCCGTCCACTACTACAACCTCAACCCGTCAGTGCTGGCCGAAGAGCCGCCTGTGCAGGACAAGTGGGACGCCATCGTCGCCGGGCCAAAGTCGACCGCCAATCTCCTCCGCGACACCATCGAGATCATCGACCGCCACTGGTCCGCCGACCCCCTTCCCGAGATCTCCTACGACGAATGGGGCATCCGCGAAGACCTGCGCTGGGCCCCGGGCTGGAAAGAGCTCTACCTGCTGCGCGACGGGCTCAACACCGCCGGCACCCTGCAGGAGATCCAGCGCCTGGCCGGGCGCATTTCGATGTCCCACCAGTTCGCCTTCGTGAACCGGCTTGGCCTGATCGACGCCGACCCGAACCGAATCAACGAGACCCCCTGTTTCCACGGATTCAAACTCATCGCCAACCACAGCCAGGCCATCGCCCTGGAGACCGTCGCCGCCGGGCCGACGTTCGAGACCGCCGGCCTCGCCACCGAGCCGCCACTGGAGGCCGTCCCCTACCTGGACGCCATCGGCACCCTGAGCGAGGACGGCGCCCGGCTGTCGATCTCCGTCATCAACCGGCATCGCTACGACGACCTCAGCGCGAAGATCGTGCTCAGCGGCGGCGGCGTCCCCGGCGTCTCTGCCACCGTCCACGAACTCAACGGCGCCGACGCCCTCGCGCACAACACCTACGACGACCAGGGGCAGACCTGGATCGAGAGCAACGAGCAAGATCTGAATCTGGACGGCGACGGGTTTGAGTACGTCTTCCCGGCCCACTCCGCCACCGTCCTCGAATTGTCAATCGACGCCTAACCGCACCGGAAAGGGAGCAGCAGCTTGAATCTCATCGTCCTCGTATTGGACAGCCTCCGCCAGGATCACGTCAGCGCCTACAACCAGGGAGAGGCGGTCTTCGACGATG
>CAYYTN010000149.1:0-6470 GCA_964474495.1 uncultured Chloroflexota bacterium | reverse complement strand
TCTCTGGGCCGGCAACGCCATCAGCGTCGACCCGGAATTCACCTTCTGGTCGGGCGCCTTCTCCGAACTCAGCGAAGACCTCGCCGCCGGCCAGGCCCCTGACATCTGGCAGGCCGGCGGGCTCTGGACCCGCCTCCTCGCCGGTCGCGAAGCCACGCTACTCCTCGACGACTTTGTCGGCGGGTGGTCCGAATGGCCCGACTTCTACCCCTTCGCCGTCGACGACGCTACCTACGGCAGCCACATCCACGGCATCCCCTACCGCGTCAACCTGCGCAGCCCGGTCATTCGCCCGGGCATGTTCGAGGCCGCCGGACTCGAACCGCGCGTCCCGACCACCTGGGCAGAACTGAACCAAGCCGCCCCGCGCCTCACCATCCGCGACGGCGACGATTGGCAACAGGTTGGCTTCAACCAGTTCAGCGGTTCCATGGAATGGGACGCCTGGCTGCTCGAGGCCGGGCCGCTGAAGGAACCCGGCGCCGGCCCGCCGGTCCTGAACCAGTCCACCCTCGCCGCCGCCGTTAACCAGTACGTCCACTTCGCCGCCGACGGCATCATGCCGCGCGGCGGCTACGACCCCGACCCCGACGGCGTGCATCCCTTCTGCGCCGGCCAGGTGGCCATCCAACGGCTCTGGCCCGGCGACGTCGCCAGCTGCGAACTCTACGCAACCGACATCTTCGCCGACGCGATGGTCGGTGAGCCCTGGCTCGGACCCGCCGGGCAGGGCTTCGCCCAGGTCTACGTCGACAAGTACATGGGCTACCGCCGGACCGCCAACCCCGACGCCGTCATCACCGTCCTCGAGCGCCTCAGTGACCTGGACGCCAACTACGCCATCAACATCGAGACCCGCCGCTCGCTGCCCTGCCGGGTCGCCATGGAGAGCCACCCCATCTTCGCCCGGTCCCCCTGGCGCGAGTTCGCCGCCGGTACCCGGTACGCCGTCCCGCAACCTACCGTCGACGAGCACTTCGACGCGATCCCGCGTCTCGGCCCCTGGATCGACGACGCCGCCAGCGGCCGCATCACCGTCGCCGAGGCGTTGGCCGGCATCGGCACCGGCCTTACCGGTACGACCACCAACTAGCCGCCCGCGCCCGCTGACCTAAACTCGGCGAAACCAATCCAGTTGCCGGAGGGCCCCATGAGAATGCAGGACAAGGTAGTCGTCATCCCCGGAGTCGGCGGCGGCATGGGCACCGCGGTCGCCCGCCTCTGCGCTCGCGAAGGCGCGAAGCTGCTGCTGGTGGCCCGGCGTGAGGAGCCGCTGCAAGAGCTCGCCGAACAGACCCGCCGGGATGGCGGCGAAGCCGCGATCTTCACCGCCGACGCCGCCACCGAAGATGGCGCCACTGCCATGATCGGGGCCGCCGTGGACGAGTACGGCCGCGTTGACGCGCTCTACTCCAACCTCGGCGACTACGCCCACGGCGAGCTGGCCAGCCACGAAACCGGGCCGGAGGAGTGGGACTACCTGCTCGATGTCAACCTGCGTGCCCACTACCTCACCGCTCGCGCCGCCATCGCCCAGATGCTGCGCCAGGACCCGACCGGCGGCTCCATCGTGCTCGCCGCCGCCTCGCGCGACGTACTCCAGATCGCCAACGTCGGCTACTCGACGGCGAAGGCCGGGCTGTACGAGTTCACCCGCCGCACCGCCCGCGAATACCGCAACGCCAACATCCGCATCAACTGCATCGCCCCGGGCCAGATCGGCGGCGAGCCCCCACCGGCCGGCCCACTCGGCAATCCGCCCCCCGGCATCCACCGCCCAGCCGCCAGCCTCGATGTCGGCTACGCCGGTCTGTACCTGCTGTCCGACGAGAGCAACTGGATCACCGGCCAGGTGCTGCCGGTCGACGGCGGCCGCGAGTTGTTCCCCGACGGCTAGCCGGCCCCACCCCGCCTCCTCGCCGCCCGACCGCCTCACCGCGCCCCGCGCCCCGCACCCCCATCGCGGCTACACTGTGCGGACCCTCAACCCACGGGAGGCAACTTGGCCGCCAATCTCCGGCTCGGCTTCGCCGGGCTCGTCCACGACCACGTCTGGGACCTCGCCCCGCAGTGGCGCGAGACCGGCGTCGAATTCGTCGCCGCCGCCGATCCCCACGCGGTCTTGCGGCAACGGATGGAGTCCGAATTCGGCGTCGCCCGGACGTATGAATCGATCCCCGAGATGATCGCCGCCGAACAACTTGACATTGTGCAGGTGACCACCGCCAACGCCGACCACGCCGGCGCCGTCGAAGCCGCCGCCGCCGCCGGGGCCCACTGCCTGGTCGAGAAGCCCATGGCCGCCACCCTGGAGCAGGCCGACCGCATGCTCGCCGCCGCCGAAATCGCCGGCACCCGGCTGATGATCAACTGGCCCATCACCTGGCAGCCGATCTACAAGCGCATGCGCGAAGTCGCCGCTTCCGGCGCGATCGGCCGCGTCCTGCAGGTCAAGCACCGCGGCGGCCACTCCGGCCCGCGCAGCTTCGGCTGCTCGGAGTACTTCACCGACTGGCTCTACGACGCCGGGCGCAACGGCGCCGGCGCCTTCATGGATTACTCCGGCTACGGCGTGAACATCGTCCTCGACTACCTCAGCGACGCCGCCGCCGTCTACGCCCACGCCGCCAACCTGGCCCAGAGCGCCGACCCGGTCGACGACAACGGCCTGATGATCGTGAAGTTCGCCAACGCCATGGCGCTGGTCGAGTCCACCTGGACCGAGCAAGGCGCCATCCCCTGGAACACCTTCGTGCTCGGCGAGTCCGGCGCCCTCATGGCCGACTACCGCTCCCGCGACCTGGTCCAGTTCGACCGATCCAACCGGGCGGGCACGCCGGTCGAGTGCGAGCCGATGCCGCCCGGCTACCGCAACGCTCCGGAGTACTTCGTCGGCCGCCTGCTGGCCGGCGCGCCCATCGAAGACCCATCCACCGCCGAGCGCGGCCGCGCCGTTCAGGAGATACTGCAGGCCGGGCTTAATTCAATCGCTGAGAATCGGGAGGTCGCCCTCCCGCTGTCGTAAACATCGACGCAAGGAGACATCGCATGCGCCGCAATCGACTTCGAGAACTCATGGACGCCGGCGAGCCGAGCATCGGCACCCGGATCATCAGCCAGTGGCCCGCCTCGGTGGAAATCGCCGGGCTTTCCGGCGAGATGGACTACGTCGAGTTCGTCAGCGAATACGGGCCCTACGACCTCTTCAGCCTGGAGAACTTCGCCCGCGCCGTCGACCTCTTCGACCACATGAGTTCCATCATCAAGCTCGACCAGGAGCCGCGCACCTACCTGGCCATCCGCGCCCTCGGCGCCGGCATCGAGAACGTGCTTTATTCCGACGTCCGCAGCGTCGACGAAGCCCGCGCCTGCGTTGCCGCGGTCCGCGCCGACTCGCCCGGCAACGGCGGCCTGCGCGGCGTCGGCGGCACCCGCGACAACGAGTGGGGCTACGGCACCGGCACCGTCGACTTCATCCAGCAGACCAACAACGTCGTCGTCGCGATCATGGTCGAGAAGAAGTCCCTGGTCGATGACCTGGAAAACGTCCTGGCCATCGACGGCATCGACATGGTGCAGTTCGGCCCGTCCGACTACTCGATGAACACCGGTAACGCCCGCGATCGCGCCGCCGCCGAGGTCAAGGAAGCCGAACTCCACACCATCAAGACCGCGCTCAAGTTGGGCGTCCACCCGCGGGTCGAGCTGAGCAACCCCGAAGAGGCCCTGCCGTACCTGGAACTGGGCGTGAAGCACTTCAATTTGGGCTCCGAGCTCAGCATTTTGCGCAACTACTGGGCGATCGGCGGCAAGGCCCTGCGCGACATCGTCGTCAAAGGCTAGGCGCTGATTCGGGGCGATCCGGGCGGGCTGGCTTAGGCGCGCCGCAGCCAGCCGGCCAGGCCGTGGCCCAACACCACCATCCGGGCCACCAGGCCCGGGTTGCCGACGTAGTTCACGATCATCGTCCGCGCGTCGGGCGGTAGCTCCAGCGGCTCCGGACGGTGGTGGGCCAGCCGCGCGCCCTCGACGGCGGCGATCTCCATGACCTGGCCGATTGCACCGTCGATCGCGCCGTCGCGCTGCAGCGGTTCCAGCCCGTCGCGGACTAGTTCCAACAGACCCGGCCACGGGGCCAGGTGCCGCCACAGCGTCGCCAGCCCCGACTCCCCTGGGGTTGCGCCGTAGCGGTTGACCTCCAGCAGCAGGTCCCGGGTCGGCGGATCGATTGCCTCCAACTCCATCAGTCGCGGCAACTCGGGCCACGGCGCGGGCGGCGGCAAGGTGGGGTAGGCAGCCGGCACGCCGGTCGGCTCCGTCACCAGCGCCGTCAGCGCCAGGAAGTTCATCCCGTTCGAGCGGTTGTAGACGTCCAGGATCGCCTGCACCACCGGGCGCTCGTCCGGCGCGACCCCCGCCGCTGCCAGGCCACCCGGATCCAGCGACTCCGGCGCCGGCAATTCCGCCTGCTGGATCAACGCCGCCAGCGCCGCCTCCGGCTGGCCGGTCAGGTAGAGCGGCCGCGCCGCCCGCCACGCCGCCTCCAAACCGCCCTCGACCGCCACCAGCGTCCGCCAGATCGACGTGATCAGCGGAATCCGCATGACCGCGCGGATATCGGCGAACGTCTCCGCCACGGCTCCGGTCGCCGCCGCTTCCGAGATCGCGCCCACCGGGTCGTGCCCGCCGTTCGGAGTCATTTCGCATCCCTCTACCGCGTTATGCGTGCCGCCGGATTGCAGTAGTCATTCAGAAAAAAGGGCCATCAGTGATGGCCTGGCCGGCAGCCCGGGCCATTGGGTAGAAGAAGAAGCCATCAATGATGGCCCCACCGAGCGCCGCGTGTGCCGACGACCGGCGGTAATCAATCAGAAAGAAAGGCATCGTAGATGCCCTAGCCGAGGCCGACCTTTTCCATCACCCGCTTCAAGGTGGCGGCCGCCACCGGCCGCAGCCGGTCCGCCCCCTCGGCCAGGATCCGGTCGATCTCCCCCGGGTCGTCCATCAGTTCGTGGTAGCGCTCGCGCAGCGGCGTCAGGGCGGCCACGACCACCTCGGCCAGTTCGCCCTTCAGGTCGCCGTAGCCCTTGCCCTCGAAATGGGCCTCGATCGCGGACTCGGTTTGGCCGGTGAAGCCCTGGTAGATCGACAGCAGGTTGAACACCCCGGGGCGCTGGCGGTCGAACACGATCTCGCGCTGCGAATCGGTCGTGGCCCGCTTGATCTTGCGGACGATGTCGTCCGGCGAATCCAGCAGCAGGATCGCGTGCCCGGCCGAATCCTCGCTCTTGCTCATCTTCTTGGTCGGGTCGTCCAGGCCCATGACGCGGGCGGCCACCGGCGGAATCGACGGCTCCGGCACCACCAGCGTCGGGCCGTACAGCGAATTGATCCGCTGCGCCGCGTCGCGGGTCAATTCCAGGTGTTGCTTCTGGTCGTCGCCCACCGGCACCAGGTCGGTGTCGTACAGCAGGATGTCGGCCGCCATCAGCGCCGGGTAGTCGAAGAGCCCGGTCGAGACGCTCTCGCGGTCCTCGCCGGCCTTCTCCTTGAACTGGGTCATCCGTTGCAGCCAGCCCATCGGGATGAAGCAGTTCAGTATCCAGGCCAGCTCGGCGTGGGCGCCGATGTGCGACTGCACGAACAGCGCCGACTTTCCGGGATCAATCCCGGCCGCCAGCAGCAGCACCGCGACCGTGCGGGTCTGCTCGCGCAGCGTGGCCGGGTCCTGGTACACCGTGATCGCGTGCAGGTCCACCACGCAGAAGATGTTCTCAAACTCGTCCTGCGAGGCCACCCAGTGCTTGAAAGCGCCGAGAAAATTGCCGATATGGGCGTCGCCGGTTGGCTGGACGCCGGAAAACACGCGCTTCCTGCTTTTGACGGTATCTATGGGTCTTGCTCCCCGGTAGGGCGTTGCGACTGCGTATTCTAGCCGCGCAGCGACCGAAATCAGGCGATCGGCGTACGTCCCGTTGTTTGACGACCGGTCAACGGGGGCGTAGGTTGGCGGCAGGAGATGGGCGACGAAAGTCGATTCGCGGGTGAGCGCGTGAGCGGACCGGGACGGGGTATTGCTCGGCTGCTGGTGGCGGTTTTGACGCTGGCGGCGCTGTTGCTGCTCGTCAACTGCAACGACGCCGAACCCCAGCCGGTCGTCTCCGACGCGCCCGCGGTCGCTCCCGCCGCCGCGGCTCCCCGGCCCACCTCTGCCCCAACATCCGCACCCGCGGCCACGGTTCCGCCACCGACCCCCGCCCCAGCTTCCGCCCCCGCCGCAACTCCTCCTCCAACCTCCCCGCCCCCCGCCGCGCCCCTCGGCGAGGAATCCATCACCGCCGCCGCCGGCGGAGTCGTGAGCATCGGCCCCGCCGAAGACTCCCCGCTGACCCTCGAAATTCCCCCGGGCGCGCTGGCTGCCGACACGACGATCTCCATCACCGAATCGCCACCCTCCGAGTGGTCTGACG
>CAYYTN010000148.1:1642-6499 GCA_964474495.1 uncultured Chloroflexota bacterium | reverse complement strand
ACCACCGGTCGCTCATGCAGGGGCTCGTACCAGTTCGCCGGCTCCAGCGGCGACCAGGCCGGGATCGGCGTCGGGGTCGCCGTCGGACCACCGGGCCCACCGATGTCAACGCCGGGCTCGGCGCCCGGACGGCAGGCGGCCAGCAGAAGCACCAGCGCCGCCAGCGCCCACCAACCGTACCTGCGCCGGCCGTCTCCCCGGAGCGGCCGGGCCGCAATCTCGCGCGCAGGGGCAGGCCTCATTTCGCCCCGGGCGATCAGTACGCCCGCCCGCGAACGACCTCGACAATTGTGCGGAGCAGAATCCTCAAATCCAATCCAAGTGACCAGTTTTCAACATAGTACAAGTCGTAGAGAGTCCGTTCGGTGATGGAAACGTCGCCGCGCAACCCGTTCACCTGGGCCCAGCCCGACATCCCCGCCTTCTCCCGATGGCGCTCAAGGAACCGAGGGTACTCCTGGCCGAATCGCTCCACATATTCCGGGCGCTCCGGCCGCGGGCCAACCAGGCTCATTTCGCCCCTCAGGACGTTCATCAATTGCGGCATCTCGTCGAGCGAAAAGCGTCGCAGGAACCGTCCGACCCGGGTCACCCGGGGATCGCCCTGGACGGTCCAGTTCCGCCCCCCCGCCTCGGCATCGGATCGCATGGACCGAAACTTGATCATCGAAAACCGCTTCCCGTCGTGGCCCATCCGCTGCTGCACATAGAAGATCTGACCGCGACTGTCGACCCAGACCGCAACCGCGATGAGCAGCAAAGGCGCGGAAAGAACTATCAGCAGGAGAGTCGCTACCACTACGTCCACGACTCGCTTGGTCAGGCGGCTGATCCCTTTCAGCCGCACGTCATTGATGGTCATTAGCGGCAGTCCCGCGAGTTGCTCCTCGCCGACCATCGACACCATCAACTGAAAGTGGTCCGGGAGCATCCAGACGTTGACCCTCTGTGAGCCGCAGACGCCGGCGATTTCCAGCAGCAATTCCGAGTCGGCTCGCGGCAACGCGATGACCACCTTGTCGATGGTATGCTCGATGAGCGCGCCGCGCAGGATCTGCAGCGGACCGAGCACCGGAATTGGTATTTCCGCGGCGGCATCGTCGTCTTCCTGCAACCGCCCGATCACCGTGTAGCGGGGCCCCGGGTAGCCCACCAGCAGGTCGTGCACCGCCAGCGCTTCCGGGCCGCCGCCCAGGATGAGAATTCGCTCCGAGCCGATCCCGAAGTGCGCCAGGATGCGCAGCGATCGTCCCAGGATGGTGCGCAAGATGACCGTGAAGGCGATCACCAGCAGCCACAGGAAGACCAGCAGCACCCGGGCGAAATCCAGAATCCCCGGGGATGCGAAGTACAGCGCCCCGATAGTCGCCAGCAGCGCCAGCGTCGCCGCCGTGATCAACCGGTACGTCCGCACCACGGCCGACATGCGGTCCGGGTCGCGGTAGGCGTGGAACGTCAGGCCGGCGATGACGAAGGCCAGCGCGTAGATCGCGAACGCCGGAAGGAAGAAGTCGATCTGCCGGTAGGGCGTCTCCGGGCCCAATTCGAGCTTGAAATGCAGGACAAACGCCAGGACGCTGGCTCCGACGATGACCGCCACATCGGCCAGCGGGTAGACAATGCCGACCGCCGCCTCGAACTGGCCGCGCCGCCGGGTGATCGAACCGGCCCCGAACCAGCCACCCAGCCTGGCGAGCAAACCCATTCGCATCCCGATCCGTTATCGCCGGCGGTCGGCTGAGTCGCGCTGCAATCGGACCGCCCGAACCCCGCGGCGCAATCCTTCCACGAGCACCGAGCCGGCGCCCAGCGCGAATATACCAGCGACCACCAGCCCGTTCATCAGTAACGAGCGCTCGCCGGCCTGGTGCTTCCGGTAGAAGCGCAGCATCGCGCGATAGAACTCGTAGCGAGTCCGCAACGGCCGCTGCGAGCTCGAGCGCCGCTTCGCATGGACCACTGTCACCGACGGCTCATATACGATCTTCAGCCCGCGTTGCCCGACTCGATAGGCGAAGTCCAGGTCCTCCCCGTACATCCAGAATCCCCGGTCGAATCCGCCGAGTTCGCGAAACAGTGCTCCGCGGGTCAACATGAACGCCCCGGACACTGCCCCCACCGCGGCGCGTTGATTCGGGTCAAGATAGGTCAGGTTGTAGCCGCCCAATCGCCGCGAGCCGGGGAAGAGCCGCCCGATGCGGGTCAGGCGTGCCAGCGCGACCCCGGGCGTGGGGAACGAGCGCCGCGCGGCCGGGTCGAGCTCTCCGTCTTCGCGGGCCAGCTTCGGCCCGATAATTCCGATCTCGGGATCGCCAACGAGCTCGCCGACGAGGGATTGGACGCTCTCCGGAGGCAGCACCGTATCCGGATTGAGCACAAGAAAGTAGCGCGCCTCGGCCTGCCCCAGCGCGAGATTGCAGGCCGCCCCGAATCCGAGTGACGGACCGCCCCGCAGCCGGCGTACCCGCGGACGCGCCGCCAGGCTGTGCCATGTGGCCAGGTCCGGGCTGTTGTCGACCACCGTGACCTGTGCCGTCAGGTCGCCAAGGGCATCCTCCAGCGAATCCAGGCACCGGGCCAGCGCGTCGGGCACCCGGTAGGCGACGATCGCCACCGCCACATCGACGCCGTTCCCCGCCCCGGTCATCGTCGCTCTCGCGGGCCGCCCCGGCGGCGGCGCCCCTCGACGTAGCCCAGGATCTTGGCGATGTCGCCGACAAGCCGAATAGCCGGCAGCCACAGCACCGCCCGCGCCCGGCGGGCCGGCGACCAGTGTCCGGTCGACCGCAGCAGCCGTCGCAACGGTCGGCGCAGGTATGCCGCACCCAGCAACCCGCCGGCCAGCAGCGGGAGTGCTCGCCCGGCGCCGCCAACAGCCGCATAGGCGACGGCCACCGCCAGCGCCGCATAGGCGGTGGCGCGCAGCGCGTGGCGATCCCCCAGCATCCCGGCCTCGCCATCACCGCGGGCATAGTTGAAGTACTGGCGATAGAACGCCCCCAGGTCGGCGCGGGGCCGAAAGCCGACGTTGGCCGCCGGGACATGTCGCACTCGCACACCCTCGTCCCGCCATTGCCGGCGCAGATACAGGTCCTCGCCGTAGTCCAGCCATTCCGGGTAGTGGACCCGATCGCGGAACTCCCGCCGGAACCCGGCGCAGCCGCCGCTGATCGGGTAAGTCTTTGGATCGATTTCATCCGCCAGCGGCCGGGTCACCGCCCCGAGGGCGGTTTCAAAGTCGTTGCCGGGCGCGGACAGGACGTAGCCGAACGCCACGTCCACGTCCTCAACCCGCACCGCGTCGCGCAGCGCCTCCACCCAGCCCGGCGGCAGGTACAGACCGCCGTCGGTCACCAGCACGATCTCGCCCCGCGCCTCGGCGATCGCCCGATTCCGCCCGGTCGCGATGTTGGCTCCGGGCACGGGAATCACCCGGACCTCGGTGACGCTACTGAGCAACTCGGCGGCGCGCTCCGGCGTGCCGTCGACCGAGCCGCCATCGGTTATGACGATCTCATCCGGCAGGACCGTCTGCACCCCCAGGTCGGCCGCCAATCGATCCAGCCCGGCGGCTTCGTTTAGCAGGGTCATGCAGAGCGACACGCCGATCTCAGCCACCGGTGGCGCCTCCCCTAATTCCCCGTAAAACCTCCATGTAGCGCCGGCCGATCTCCCGTCCCCCGAAGCGGCTGCCAACAAAGTCGCGCGCCCGGGTGCCCAGGGCGACGGCCAGATCGTCGTCGCCCAGCACCTCCACCACCGCCGCGGCGAACTCCCGCGCCCCCTCGGTCACCAGCAGGGGCGCTTCGCCGTCGTCCGCAATGCCTTCCGCGCCGACCGGTGTCGTAACCACCGCCCGCCCCGCCGCCATGCCCTCGAGTACCTTCAGCTTGATCCCACCGCCCGACAACAACGGCGCCACGATTGCCCGCGCGGCGGCCAGGTGGGGTGCGACATCGTCAACGTAGCCGGTGAAGGTGACCCGCCCGCCGGCGTCCCGCGTCTCCGGTTGGTCGCCCGGTCCGACGAACACGAACCGCGCCTCCGGCGTATTCTCCCAGACCGCCGGCGCCACCTGTTGCAGCAGCCAGTCCACCGCCTGGCGGTTGGGCCGATAGTCGAGATCGCCGACGAAGAGCACAACTGGATCATTCGGCGGCGGGGGCACCTTTGCGAGCGTCTCGATGTCCACCCCGCTGGCCACCACCGCCAGGTTCGTCCCCGGGGCCAATTCGCGCAGCGAGGCCAGGTCCGCCGATCCCGGGCAAGTCACGATGTCGCAGAGCGGCAGCAGGCGCCGTTCGTAGCGCCGCAGCAGCGCCATCTGCGTCAGCGAGTAGGCCCGTCGCCGACCCGGCACAACCCCGTCGGCAGAAGCCGCCAATCGCTGATGGACCACGTACTCGGCGTTCAATTCGTCCAGCAGCAGCAGCGGCCGCCCGGGCGCACCGTCAGCGGACTCGGCGAGCGTGTCGAGGAAGGGCTGGACCAGGTAGGCGAGTTGCAGGCCGGCCACGTGGACCGCGTCGAACGGCTCTCCCAGCAACCGCCGGTGCAGCGTCGTGGCCATCCGGGCCGACCGCGACCGAAAGGCGATGTCCGGCTCGCCGGTCAGCAACGTGCGCAGCAGTCGCACCGGCCGTCCCGGTCGCCGAATCACCACGGTCTCCGCCGAGGCGAAGGGCGCCGCCGGGGAGGCCTTCGCATGGCGCGGCCCGAAGGTCAGCAGGTGGGCTTCGCCCGCCGCCGCGACCGCCTCCACGAACGGCCGCAGCCGCAGATTCGCGCCACCATCGCGGGAGAACGGATCTTCCGGGGCCACGAACAAGACCTTCATCCGGCAACCCGCCGGTAGAC
>CAYYTN010000148.1:0-1632 GCA_964474495.1 uncultured Chloroflexota bacterium | reverse complement strand
GGCGGGGATTGCAGTACCTGCTCCAGAACCCGGCGGCCATCCCCGAGTTTGCCGGTGGGCAGATGAATCTCAATGCGACGTTTTTCAGCGAACAGGGACAGGGCGTTGCATTCGTCAGCAACCGTGTTCCAGTCGAACAAACCCGCCCGCTCCAGGCCAAGTTGCCGGTCGAGCGCCCGCCGGCCGCTGTCCGAAACCCGCCGTTCCAGGCCCGCGCGGATCGCCCCCCGGTCCTCCGGGTCCACGGTGATGGCGGCGCCGCCGGCGACATCGGTAAGCGGGCGGCGGTCCGCGATCACCACCGGGGTGCCGCAGCCCATCGCTTCCAGAACCGGCAGCCCGAAGCCCTCGTATAGCGACGGCATCACCAGCGCCGTGGCGGCCGAGATCACCGCCGGGATGTCCTCGTCGGCGACGGCGCCGATCAGGCGGATGCGATCGCCCGTGCGCCGGCGCTCGACCGCCTCCCGCACTTCTTCAATCGCATTGCCGACCGCTCCCGCCAGCACCAGGTCGGTTCCTTCCAAAACCGAACTGTCGGCAAATGCCTCCACCAGCCGGACCAGGTTCTTGCGTCGCCCGATCGTCCCCAGGCACAACAGAAATGGCCGCTGCAATTTGTAGCGAAGGCACACCTCGTCCTGCTGCGGCGCGCCGGCCGGGGCGAAGCGCGGTTCCAGTCCCTGGGTGACGGTGAATACCTTCTCCGGATCAACTTCGGTCGTCGCCAGGAGCTCTTCCCGAGTGAACTCTGAAACGCAGATCACCGCATCGGCCCGTCGCACCGAATCCCGGCAACGCTCGTAGTAGGCGCGGCTGGCCGGCGAATGGCTTTCCGGCACGCGCCAGAACGACACGTCGTGCACGGTGACCACGCTGCGCCCCGGGGACCGGCGCGGGATCACATGATCGGGATAGTGCAGCAGGTCGGGCCGCAGCGCGGCGACCTGAAGCGCGAATAGCCACTCGAGCCGGCTGCTGCGCGCCGATCCGATCACTCCCCGCGAGTTACCGCCCCAACCGCTGTCACGGAAGTCGGTCACCACGGTGAAGACATCGGGCGCAGACTCTCCCTCAAGAGCCGCGGCCAGGCAACGGATGTAGCGTCCGATGCCTCCCTTATCGAAAAAGGCCAGCCGGGCATCGAGTCCAAACCGCAATTCAAGGACCCCGCGACGCGCCGGCGGCGAGCCCCAGCAACGACCACTGCAGGATGGCCATGTGGGGCACGCTGGCGAAGTGATGGTCCACGAGTCCGGCCACGAGCATCGCGACCGCGGCCGCCGCGAATACCGGCGCCAGGCTCGACCGCCCGGCATAACGCAGGCCGGCGATGGTGGCCGCCAGCGCCAACGCCAGCGAGAGCAAGGTCCCCGGCAATCCGATGTGCTCGGCCGTCCAAAGATATGAGTTGGAAACCCCCACGAAGAACTCCGCCGGCGGCTCGGACGGGAACCCCACCCCGAAGACCGGGGCGGCGCCGATTACCCGATAGGCCTCCGCGAATTCGTCCAAACGCAGCGCCGCCGACTCGTCCCGGGCCAATAGGCCCGAACGGAGATGTTCCAGGGCTTCGACCGGCGCGAAGGCCGCCACGATCGCCCCGGTGCCAATCAGCAGCAGAGCCCATCG
>CAYYTN010000147.1:1826-6545 GCA_964474495.1 uncultured Chloroflexota bacterium | reverse complement strand
AGGACTTCATCGACCCCGACCGCAACGGCGTGCTGGTGCCGGTCGGCGACCCGGCGCGTCTCGCCGCGGCCGTCGCCGACCTGTTGACACGCCCCGAGCACGCCGCCATCATCGCGGCAGCCGCCGCTCGCGATGTCGGCGGCCGATTCAATCGCGCGGAAATGGTCCAGAAAACGGCTGCCATCTACACCGAACTAGCCGGAGCTTTGCCCCGTGGTTAGCCGGACCCGCTGGCTTTCCGCGCTGCTCTATCTCGCCGACATCGCCATCGCCCTGGCCTCCCTCTATATCGCCGATCTCCTCCGCCACGAGCTTCCCTTCGGCTTCGGCGATTCCGTCAACCTCGGCTGGGTCGACTGGCCGCAGTACATCGCCGTCGCCCTCATCTGGGCGTTCCTACTCCAGTTCTTCCGCGTCTACGAGCCCCGCCGCATCTTCACCGTCGTCGAGGAAATCCGCGTCCTCCTGCCGGCCGTCACCATCGCCTTCGTCGTCCTCTTCGCCTACCTCTTCATCTTCAAGATCGAGTTCCTGTCGCGCCTGCTGATCGCCTACTTCTACGCCGTCAACCTCATCCTGCTGGTCAACCTCCGCTGGATCCTGCGCCTCTTCCTGCGCTCCACTATCGGCTTCCGCCGCCGCCTCATCATCATGGGCGCCGGCCCGGTCGGCGAGCAGGTCGCCGGCCTCCTCCAGCAGCGCCCCTGGACCGGCTACGACATCGTCGGCTTCCTTGACGACGACCTGGCCAAGCAGGGCGTCGCGGTCACCGACATCCCCGTGCTGGGCACCTGCGACCAGCTCGGCGAGACGATCGGGCGCGAAAACGTCGCCGAGGTAATCGTCGCCCTGCCCGCCCATGCCCACGAGCGCATCCGCGAGATCGTCACCCACGCCGGCGACTATGCCGTCCGCATCCGCGTCGTCCCCGACATCTTCAGCATGATCAGCGTCCGCGCCCGCGCCGAAGACCTCTGGGGCATCCCCCTGATCGGCATCCGCGAGCCGGTCATCACCGGCTTCGACAGCTTCGTCAAGCGCTCCTTCGACATCGTCGTCGGTTCCATCTCGCTCATCGTCACCGCCCCAGTCATGCTTGCGGTCACCTTCGCCATCCTGATTGACGACGGCTGGCCGGTCTTCTTCAGCCAGAAGCGCGTCGGCGAAAACGGCCGCCTCTTCTGGATCTTCAAGCTGCGCACCATGGACAAGGGCCACAGCCGGCGCGGCGTCCTCAGCCACCGGCCCGGACCCGACGTACGGCAGGGCGACCCCCGGGTCACCCGCGTCGGCCGTTTCCTGCGCCGCACCAGCCTCGACGAGCTACCCAACCTCTGGAACGTCCTCCGCGGCGAGATGAGCCTGGTCGGCCCCCGGCCCGAGCTTCCCTGGGTCGTCGAAGAGTACGAGCCCTGGCAGCGCCAGCGGCTATCCGTGCAGCCGGGCATGACCGGCTGGTGGCAGATACAGGGCCGTGGCGAGGCCCCGTTGCGCGAGAACGTCGAACTCGACCTCTACTACATCCAGAACTACTCGCCGGTGCTCGACCTGATGATCCTCTGGCGCACTATATGGGTAGTGCTGAGCGGCCGCGGCGCCTACTAGCCCGCCTGAACCGGACCGCCGGCCGTTTGACCGCTGGCTCTCTCAAGAAGGGCCGCGGCGCCTACGAGCCTCTTCCAGTCCCGCTCCGGCCGGTCCGCAATCGATTTGACCGCACTGAGACCCTTTTTCTACCTGCCTTGACGCCACTGTGAACCCGGTTTGCCAACATCCACCCTGAGGATCTGTGCTCCGCACCGATCTCATGGAGTTGGAGTCGGTGGCGGGGAAGTGCTGTGGGAGGTGGAAGATGAACGCAACCCGAGCGGCCCGCTGGCTTGCCCTATCCGTGCTGCTGAGCGCCGGCCTCATCCTGCGCCTCGAAGCGCAGCTGCGCACCGATACCCATCCGGCCTCTCCCGAGGACACCGTGACCCTGTTCGTCGACAACGCCCTGCACGCCATCCCTCCCTACGAGGAAGACGGGCTCGCCGCCCGCACCGCCGTGCTCGAGGCCGCCCCGGCCTCCCCGGGCCTCGCCCTCGGGGACTTCATCGCGGTCAGCGATCTGCCGGATGCCGGCTGCCGGCTTGGTGAGGTCGTCGTCACCGGCGACACCGCCACGGTCAGCGTGGGCTTCGACTACTACGACCGCTCCTTCGACCGGCGTTTCGAGTTGGTGCGGGATGACGCCGACAGCCCCTGGCTCATCACCGACGCCGGCGAAGCCGACTAGCTACCCCGCCCCGGGCTCATCACCAGCGCCGGCGAAACCGACTGACTAGCCCGCCCCCGGCCCCGCCTGGCGCAATCGGTCTCCGTACAGTTCCTCGTAGTACGCCTCGAAGTCCTGGCTGCGCATGTCCCGCCACCACCACTCGTTATCGCGGTACCAATCAATCGTATCCAGCAGCGCCGCGTCCAGGTCGAAGGCCGGCTCCCAACCGAGCGCCCGCAGCCGGGTCGCGTCCACCGAGTAGCGGAAGTCGTGCCCGGTGCGGTCCTCGATGTGGGTCATCAGTGACGCCGGCTTGTCCAGCCGCTCCAGGATCTTCTCGATCATGTACAGGTTCGTGCACTCGTTGCCGGCGCCGACGTTATAGGACTCGCCGGTCTCCCCCTCCCGCAGCACCAGGTCGATCGCCGTGCAGTGGTCGCGCACGTGCATCCGATCCCGCACCTGCAGCCCGTCGCCGTATACCGGCAGCGGTTTGTCGTCGATCGCGTTGCTGACGAACAGCGGCAGCGCCTTTTCCGGGTGCTGGTAGGGGCCGATGTTGTTCACCCCGCGGGTGATCGCCGCCTGCAGGCTGAACGACTCCACCGCCGCCAGGATCATCATCTCCCCCGAAGCCTTGGTCGCCGGATAGGTGCTGCGCGGCCGCAGCTCGTCGCCCTCTTTGAAGGAGCCGTCGGCGATCTGCCCGTACACCTCGTCGGTGCTCACATGCACGTAGCGCTCCACCCCGTGGGCCGCCGCCGCGTAGGCCAGCACACCGGCCCCGCGCACGTTGGTTTCCACGAAGGGTCCCGGGTCCAGCAGCGCGCGGTCGTTGTGCGACTCGGCCGCGAAATTGACCACCGCGTCGGAGCGCGCCGTCAGGGTCTCCATCAACTCGCGGTCGGCGATGTCGCCTTCCACGAACTCGACCGCGTCGTCACCCAGCGATTGTTTCAGACTCGCCATGTTCCCGGCATAGGTCAGCTTGTCCACCACCAGCACCCGCGTCGCCGGATACGCCTCGCGCAGATAGTGAACGAAATTGCTGCCGATGAACCCCGCCCCGCCCGCCACCAGAATCGACTTGAAAGAACTCGTCATCCCGTCCGAATATCCCTGTTTGCGGCCGTCTCGGCCCGTAAAACGCCGGCCCGCCGATGGCCGTGACGCGGGGGCGATCCTAGCACGAGCCGCGGCCCCGCCGGGTCGCCGCTAGGCCGAAATATCGATCGCGAATCCCGACGCCGCGAACGCCGCCCCCAGACCCAGTCCGTCGCTCCCGGCCGCCGTTCCCAGTCCGGTCTGCAGCCGCCCCACGGTCGTCGTCGGCAGGCCGCCCAGGCTGGCGATCAGTTTCGTCACCACCCCCTCCTCCCCGCCCAGCAGTTCGCTCACCGAGCCCGTCGAATCGTCCAGCGCGGTTTCCAGCCGGTCATCATCCACCGCCAGCCGCCCGCTGCGATCCTGGGACACACCGATCTGATCCAGTTCCGCCGATTTCGCCAGCATCTCCTCGCCCAGCGTCTCCCGCGCCTTCTTCGCCTGGGCGAAGCTCCCGTTGCTCAGCAGCGCCAGCAGGTCATTGAAGTCCTCCGCGAACTCCACCACCGCCGCCGTCACCGCCGGGTGGTCCGGGGCCACCTCCACCTCCACCATCTTGCCCAGTGCCTGTTTGAGGTCCAGCTCCACCTCCCCGTCCTGCAGGCTCACCGTGTTCGTCGGGCTCGTCGCCACGGCGCCGTCCAGTGCATAGCTTGCGTCCTGGGCCGCCAGCCCGGCGGTCTGCGCGCCTGTCACCCGAACGGTGTTCCCGGCGCTGTCGGCGATGGTGAAGCCGCCGTTGGTCCCGCTGATCGTCGACTCTATTTCCAGCCGGACATCCGTCACCGTCATGTCGTCATGCACCACCGCGGCCGTCACCCCGACATTCGCCACGTTTATCACCTGGGCGATTTCCTCCAGCGTATTCAGGCTGCCGCCGAAATCGGTGACCTCGAACGACACCGAGTTCGCGGTACCTTCCGAGGTGATCGTGAAGTAGTTCCGCCCGCCGGTGATGTTGTAGAAGTTCTCCCCGCGGGCCAGCCGGGGGCCGTATGCGCCGTCAAATTCGAAGCCCACGTTCCGCTGGGTCTGGGCGAGTTGCGACGGCGCCAACCGATAGACGGCGTCTTCCGCCCCGCTGCCCACGGTCACGGTTATGACATCGGACTCCGAGGTCGTGCCCACGCGCTGACTGAACACACCGTCGCCGTTGCCGGCCACCAGCACCCCGGCCGAGGCCTTCAGCGCTTCGAGCTTCAGAAAGAGGCTGTTCACCGCCGTGGTGATGCCCCCCACGAAGGGCGCCGCGCGATTGCGCAACTCGCCGGCCCGGCGGTGGTCCTGCGCCGGCGACTCAAGATTGCGCGTCAGGCTACCGGTGGTGCCGATCGCGGAGTACAAAAAACCCAGGT
>CAYYTN010000147.1:0-1794 GCA_964474495.1 uncultured Chloroflexota bacterium | reverse complement strand
CACCCGGGAATACTGACTCTAGGGCCATGATCCTTCATGTTCTTTCCGGCGCATTCCATGCACCGGGCTAAAGATGTCGGCGATCCTGCCGATAATTAAGAATAGGTGCCCGTTACGACCCGGTCAAGGGATAAGTGCGCCCTCCGTCCGGTCCTGGCTGCCCTCCTACCCTGTAATCGCCCCACCTTCCGGCCCTACCCGCGCGATTTCGATGCGTCCCCGGCTTCGCGCTACACTGCTGCTCGCCAAACCAAGCAACGGCCGGCAGGGCCACCCGGGAGCGCCATTCATGAAGATTCTCATCGACGGTTTGCAGATCGCTGAACAGGTCGATCTGGTACGCGAGGCCTCCCCCGACGACGAGGTCGTCTTCACCGCCACCCACGATGAGTACCTGGCCGCCGCCGCCGGCGCCGAAGTCATCTTCGCCGGCCGCTTCGACGCCGATTATCTCGACGCCGCGCCCGACCTCAAATGGATGCAGAACGGCAGCGCCGGCGTCGACTGGATGCCGCTCGACGCGCTGCGCAGCCGCGGTATCCTGCTCACCAACGCCGCCGGCAG
This sequence comes from uncultured Chloroflexota bacterium, assembly GCA_964474495.1. GTDB lineage: Bacteria > Chloroflexota > UBA11872 > UBA11872 > VXNJ01 > JASLPR01. The sequence continues at coordinate 1,230 of CAYYTN010000147.1, read as the reverse complement.
CCACGCCATCCCGGTCGCCGACACCGCCCTCGCCCTGCTGATGGCCGTCGCCCGCGGCATGAACTGGACCGCCCGCAACCAGAGCGCCCACTTCTGGGGCCGCCGTCCCGAGGTTTTTGAACTCGACGGCAAGACCGCCGGCGTCATCGCCCTGGGCGCCATCGGCATCCAGATCGCGCAGCGGCTCAAGGGGCTCGGGATGCGCGTCATCGGCGTCGACGTCAACACCGACATCCAGTCCGATCTGGTCGATGAGGTCCGCCACGTCAAAGAGCTCCCCTGGCTGCTCTCGACCGCCGATGTCGTCGTATGCGCCGCCCCGCTCACCCCGGCCACCCACCACCTCATGAACGCCGAAACCTTTGCCCAGCTCCGCGACGACACCATCTTCGTCAACATCTCCCGCGGCGGCCTTGTCGAGACCGCCGCCCTGGTCGATGTCCTCGACTCCGGCCGACTCTTCGGCGTCGGTGTCGATGTCGTCGAAGAGGAGCCGCTCGACCGCGATCACCCGCTCTGGACCCGTCCCGGCGTGGTCATCACCCCCCACATGGGCGGCGTCAGCCCGATGCGTGGCGACCGCCTGGCCGAGTTGTTCATCGAGAACCTCGGCCACTACCGCGCCGGCGAGCCGCTGCGCAACGTCGTCAATCTCGACGCCGGCTACTAGCCGCCGGTAGCGCATGCCCGTTCACCGGGCCGGCGCCATCGCCGGCGACTCCCCGGGGCGCTCTACCCCGTGGCCGCGCCCTTGCGGCCGATCAGCACGGCGTAGTCTTCGCTGAAATCCAATTCCCGCACCGCCAGCCCCGCCGCTTCCATCGGCGCCAGCATCTCCGCCGGCGTCAGCCGGACGTGATCGCCGGGGCCGTTCTCGGTGGCCACGCCCTTGCGCCAGTCCAGCATCACCACCTGCCCTCCCGGCCGGGTGATCCGCGCCAGTTCCACCAGCAGCGCCGCCCGGTCTTCCACCTCGTGGTATACGAACGCGCAGAGCGTCACCTCCACCGCCGCCGCCGGCAGTCCGGTCGCCGCGGCATCCGCCTCGCGCATCTCCACCCGGTCGGTAAGCCCCCGCTCGGCCGCCCCCTCCGCCAGCGCCCGCAACATCTCCGGTGAGTCGTCGATCCCGTAGACATCGCCTTCCGGCCCGACGATCTCGGCGATCGGCAGCGCGAAGAATCCCGGCCCGCAGCCCACGTCGGCCACCCGCATCCCCGGCCCCACCCC
>CAYYTN010000146.1:0-6574 GCA_964474495.1 uncultured Chloroflexota bacterium | reverse complement strand
AATCGTGTCTGGCGCCATGGCGGAGCGCACCCATTTCCGCGGCTACCTGGTGTACGCCCTCTTCTTGACGGCGGTTATCTACCCGGTTGTTGGGCATTGGATCTGGGGAGGCGGCTGGCTTGGCGACATGGCGTTTCTTGATTTCGCGGGATCCACCGTCGTCCACACCACCGGGGGCGCGGCAGCGCTGGTCGGGGCATTTGTGGTCGGTCCGCGGATCGGCAAATACAACGGCGGGATCAACGTGATCCCGGGGCACAGTATTCCGCTGGCGATAGCCGGAGTGTTCATCTTGTGGTTCGGCTGGTTCGGCTTCAACGCCGGCAGTACGATGGCCGCCGTCGGTGTCGATTTCGCAACCATCATCGTTACCACCAACCTTGCCGCCGCCGCCGGCGCAGTCGCGGCGATGGTTGTTTCCTGGTCTCTGCAGGGCAAGCCTGATGTCGGTATGGCCGGAAACGGCGCGCTGGCGGGGCTGGTCGGTATCACCGCCGGGACGGCTTTCGTCGATTCGTGGGCGTCCATCGTCATCGGTCTTGTGGCCGGCGCAATAGTGGTGCTGGCCGTCATGGGAATCGATCGCCTTCGGGTGGATGACCCGGTCGGCGCCGTCTCGGTACATGGCATCTGCGGCATCTGGGGCACCCTGGCGGTTGGCCTGTTTGCCGCGCCGGAACTCACCGCTGACATGGGCTTTGGCGAGGCCGGTCTTTTCCTGGGCGGTGGTTTCCACCAACTCGGGGTACAGGCGCTGGGCTCGCTGGCCACCGTGGCTTGGACCGGCCTGACCTGCCTGGTGCTGTTCTACGGCATCAAGTTCACGATCGGCCTGCGGGCGGATCCGAACGAGGAGCTAGACGGGCTGGATATCTCCGAGCACGGGATGTGGGGTTACCCCGATTCCGCCGGTCAGTCCTCCGGGCTCGCGAGTCCGTTCATCGGCCTGAGTACAGATACCTAGCGATCGCGAGTAGTTTCAGAGTCCCGATTCGTAGGGGCCGTGGGGGAGACATCCTCCACGGCCCCTACGTCTGTCACCAGGGCGGACGCTAACTCAACTGGCCGGCCGCGGGCCCGGCGGCACACCCGCCTAGGTGACCCTGAACTTCAGGATGAGCACGACCACCACCACGCCGAGCAGAACGTTCAGCCGCGCCGACCAACTCGAGGCCCGCCGCCACCGGGAATACTCCATCGACCGCACTCGCCCGGCCAACGCCAGCTCGTCCATCCGGGGACCTACCCAGAAGTCGTGCACGGCGCTGAGGCCCAGGATGAATCCGAACAGGACCAGCTTGATCAGCAGCACCGCGCCGCGTGAGGTGTTTATGAAGTGCTCCGGGAGAAAGCCCATCGCCCACATGTTCACCAGCCCGGTCGCGATCAGCAGAGCCATCAATACCCAGGTGATGCGGCTGAATCGCCGGCCGACCTGAGAAACCAGCGGAATACGGGTCTCACGATCCATCTCGCGCCGCAGTATCGGAACCAGTGCCAGCGCCAGGAAGAACGATCCCCCGAGCCAGAAGATTACAGACAGTATGTGAATGGCCCGCGAGGTGACCCAGATGAATGTGTTCGGCGCCATCAGAGTCGGTGGTTGGGCTTCGCGGTGGCATTCGAGCCAGGGCAGGGCACCGATCGCGCAGCCACGGTAGCAACGACAGCAATTCCGTCAGCCCGGCTGGTTGCGATCGGTATGACCATCACCGGGCCTCGGGGATCTGCTGCACCCAGACCGTCATGTCCGACGGACCCCGGTTGGCCCAGGCGAAGAAGGGAATCGCGGTGAGTTCTACGGCGCGCCGCCCCGGATCGGCCGATCCGAGCGTTCGGTACAGGCCGCCCCACGGCTCGACCGGCACACTTCCGTGTCCAACCAGCGCCACCGCGCCGTCGAGCACGTCCGTCCATTCCTTCTCTCGCAGGCCGTGGTCAGACCCGGGCCCGGTCTGGACGCCGGCGTCACCGACCTCGATTCCCGGGTTGTCCACGCTCTCCAGACAGTACACCAGCGGCCCGCGTTTAAGCGCCACCGCCGACCGCGCTTCCACGACTCGCGGGCTGGCCACCAGCACCTCGGGCGGCATAGGCAATTCGAGCGTCACAGCATCTCCCTTTGCCCACTGCCGCTTCAATTCGAGATAGCCGTCCCGGGGATTCATCGAGACGTCCCGGCCGTTCACGGACACCGCCGGGCTCGCGCACCATGCCGGTACTCGCAAGAACAACGAGAATTCCCCGGTTGAACCCGGATGCACCGCGATATCGACCCGGCCGTCCCACGGGTAGTCGGTCTCGACGCGCAGCTCCAACGGCGTGCCGTCGTTGAGTCGCCAAGCGAGCTCGCCGGCCGCATAGAGGTTGACCCAGATCCCGGCCTCATCGGTGGCGTAGAGATAGCCCGGCAACTGCGCCAGCGTCCGCGCCACGTTGGGCGGGCAGCAGGCGACGCGGTCGAAGAACCATGGCTGCCGTTCCCGGGGACCCGGGGTGGTGTGGCGGTCACGCTCGGCCCAGGGGCCGACGGAGTTCTCACCGTAACAGGCATGGGGAACGTCGTAGAAGAAGCTGTCTCCGGCAACGCCAACTCCGGCGAGAACACTGTTGTAGAAACAGAGTTCCATCAGGTCGGCGAAGCGCCCTTCGCCGTTCAAGATGAGCATTCGCCAGTTCCACATGGCCGAACCGATCGCGGCGCAGGCTTCGGCGTAGGCGTTCTCGTGCGGCAACTCGAACTCGCGTCCAAAGGACTCGGTTCGGACACGTCCGCCAACGGCTCCGGTGACATACATCTTCCTCTCGACCATGTTGCGCCACAGCCGCTCAAGGGCGTCGAGGTACTCACGCTCGCCGGTTTCCGCGTACAGATCGGCCATCCCCGCGGCAAAGAACGTCGCCTTGACCGCATGGCCCTTTATCTCGTCCATCGCCGCCCCGCCGGCCGCGTCGATGAAGAAACGAGCCGTCTTGAGATAGCTCGCGTCGCCGGTCTCGCGGTACAGCTCCACCAGCGCCATTTCGATTTCCGGATGGCCCGGGTAACCCTCGTTGCGACCGGGGCCGAATTCTTTTACCACGAGATCGGCGAGTCGCACCGCGACATCCAGCAGGCGTGACTCCCCGGTGGCCCGGCGATGGGCGATGGCGGCCTGCAGCAAGTGGCCGACGGCGAACAGTTCGTGGCGCGAGTTCAGATCCTGCCAGCGCTCTTCCGGCCGGTCCGGCCGGATCGTGAGCCCCACGTAGCCGTCGTCAAACTGAGCCGCCGCGATCAGGTCGATGGTCTCGTCCACCATCGTTTCGAGTTCGGACCCGTGGTCCCCGATCAAGGCCGTGGCCGCCCCTTCGAGCCACTTGTAGAGACGCGCCTCGCCGGCATATCCACGGGCGGCAACAAAGGCCACCGGGTCGTGAGCGCTCCGGAAGCGCTCGAACATACCCTCGAGTTCAAGTTGCTCGAACTCGTGCCGCAGCGTCACCCGTGAGTTGACGGAGAGGCGATCGCGCCAGAAACCGGGAGCCAGCTTGACCGCACTCACCGGCACCGGGCGCAGCCGCGCGTGCGGGCTGCGGCGGGTGTCCACTACGATGCCGCGGCCGTTCGTGGCCGATGTCGCCATGAGCGCCAGTTCCTTTCTCAAGGGCGATCCGGCGCCAAGCCTAGACGCCCCGGGGCCCAGTTTCTAGCCGGTTGGCCGGTCCAGGTGCGCGTGCGCGATCCGCATTGATCTCCGCGATTTGCCACAATGCGGAGGCGCGTCGAGCCGGTGGGAGGTCCATATGCAGGCCACGAAGCCGAATATCGTTCTCATTCATTGCCACGACCTGGGGGACTACTTCGGGGCCTACACCGGCAATAGCGCCATCACCCCGGCCCTCGATGAACTGGCGAGACAGGGGGTTGTGCTGGACGCGCACTTTGCCGCCGCGCCCCAGTGCAGCCCATCCCGCGCCAGCATGATGACCGGCCTCAACCCCCACCGACACGGCTTGATGGGGCTACAAAACGGCGGCGTCTGGAACATGAGCGCTGAGGTCCCGACGATTGCCAACCTGCTGCGCGATCGCGGCTACCAAACCGCCAGCTTCGGCACCTGGCACATCAGCGCCGACCTGCAAGCGCACGGCATCGACGTGTCAAACAGCGCAACGATCTGCGAAGAGGCCACCGCCAACGTCCTTGCCTTCCTCGACGAGCGGGACACCGGGAAGCCATTCTTCGTCCTTGCCGGGTTCTTTGAACCCCACCGGGAATTCACCGATCGTTGGGACGATCTCCAGGATCCGACCACCCTCGAAATACCGCCCTATTTACCCGACATCGCCGCGACCCGCGAGGAGATGAGCCGCTTCTACGGGGACGTGAGCCGGGTGGACCGCTGCGTTGGCGAGATTCTGGGCCGGCTCGACGCCGACGGCCTGCGCGACAACACGCTGCTCATCTTCACCACCGACCACGGCATCGCCATGCCGCTCGCCAAGGGCACGCTGTACGATCCCGGGCTGAAGATCGGAGCCATCCTGCGCTGGCCGGGCAGGATTTCTGACGGCGAGCAGCTCTCCCAGCTCACGACCAACGTTGACCTGCTGCCGACCATCCTGGGAGCGGTCGGCTACGGCGAGGACATCCCGGGCGGCCTGGACGGACATAGCCTCTTGCCCGCACTGATCGATGGCGCCGAATCGGATCGCGACGCCATCTTCGTGGAGATGACCTGGCATGACTTCTACGAGCCAATGCGCGCGATCCGCACCGCGAAGCACAAGTTGATCCGCAACTTCGAGGTCCGCGACGGGATGCAGGTCGCGGCCGACATCCGCCACTCACCGATCATCCCCCACATGCGCTGGGAACTGCGGGACTGGCCGCGTCCAGAATATGAGCTCTACAACCTGGAGGCCGACCCGCACGAGCGTCACAACCTTGCCGGCGAAGCGGCCGCCGCGGAGATCGAGGCAGAGTTGAAGGCCCGCCTGAACCAGTATCTGGAGTCCACCGGCGATCCGATCCTTGAGGGCCCGATTGAGATCTCGCTGGCCTTCCACAATTTCATCGTCAACGCCCCCGCCGGGCTGCCGTAGGGAACATCCCCGAATAGGAAGGAAACCCAATGAGTGCGTTCCAACGCTGCGCGGTTGTCGGCGCCGGCCTGATGGGGACCCAGATCGCGGTTGCCCTGGCCGCCGGCGTCGAGCGAGTCCGGGTGTTCGATTCAAACGCCGCATCGCTGGAGAGGGCCCTCGAGGTCGCAAAGACCTATGTCGACGAACTGGCTGCCCACGACTTCCTGGCCGGGCAGAGCCCCGCCGAGCGCATGGGCCGGATTGTTCCGACACAGGATCTTGAAACGGCGGTCGATGGCGCTGACCTGGTGGTCGAAGCGATCTTCGAGGATGTCGCGGCGAAGCAGGCGCTTTTCAAAGAACTCGACGCGATCGCCCCGCCGACGACCATCCTGGCCAGCAACTCCTCCAGTCTCCCCACCGGCCAACTGGCGTCGGTCTGTGGACACCCGGGACGGGTGGTGGGCACCCATTTCCTGCTTCCGGCCCATATCCTCCCGCTGGTCGAGGTGATCCGACACGCCGACAGCGACCCGGACTGCGTGGACCGCACCTTCGCCGGGTTGCAGGCGATCGGCAAGTCGCCGATCCGGGTGAATCTGGACGTACCCGGCTTCGTTTCCAATCGGCTTCAGCACGCGCTCACCCGACAGGCCATTGAATTGGTGGCCCGTGGGGTCGCCAGCGCCGAGGACGTGGACAACGCGGTGCGGCACGGCTTCGGCCTGAGTACGGGACATCAGCGATATTCGGATCCATGCCCGGGTCGCGGAGAACATGTATTCCGACCTCGACGCGAAGGGGGAACTGGCGGTGGACGCCCTGCGCGAACATGTGCGCCAGGGCAACCACGGGATAAGCAGTGGGAAGGGCTTCTTTGAATGGACCGGCGACCGGGATGCTGTCCGCGCCTACCACTACGAGCACATGATCGAGCAGACCCGGAGGGTCATGGCGGCGGGACCGATTCGGACGGCTGACGAGACATGATCCGCGGCCTGTCTACCCGTCGAGTCGGTTGGCGGACCGTGCTGTCGATGACGCTACTTGTTACTTGCGCGGCATGCGCCCCGACGTCCGACGCGGACTCCACCCGGAACCCATTCCGTTCAAAATGGGACGCCGAAAGCGGCCTGGCCGCGGTTTTCGAGGGGCTGGCCTCGGGGCATGCCCGAAAAGGGGTCTCCACGTTTCGTCTGCAACTTGTCAATCGATCGAGGGAGCCGCTGGACGCCAACTACTGCGTGGTCCTGATCGGCGAGAACTTCAGTTCGCAACTGCTATACGAGGAACGCAATCTGGCGGCGGAATCGGCCATGTCTATTGAGATCGTGGCGGTAATACCGGAAGAGATCAGCCCCGGCGCCTACGAGCTTGGACTGCTCTTGCTCAACCGCGGCTACGTGGGGGCGACGATCTATGTGGAGGCGGCCGTCGGCTCCCCCGTTCCACCACTGACGAATCCCCCGACTACTTGCCCGGGACCGAACGCGGGAGCAGCCAC
>CAYYTN010000145.1:0-6605 GCA_964474495.1 uncultured Chloroflexota bacterium | reverse complement strand
CTGCTGGAGCACATCAGCGACGGGGGCAAGATCATCAATGTGTCGTCGGGGATGGGACTGAAGGCGGGGATGCAGGCGAGCGCCTACAACGTGGCGAAGGCCGGCGTGCACATGTTCACCGAGTGCCTGGCGAATGAGCTGTGGCCGCGTCGGATCGATGTGAACAACCTGGTGCCGGGTCCGGTGGCGACGAGTACGTTCAACCGCGACGATCCGAACAACCGCACCGCGACGGAGGACATCCTGGCGAAGTTCGCCGAGGCGCCGCCGGCGCATTTTCCGGAATTCGAGCGTGTGAAACACCCGGATGAGGTGGGCGATCTGGCGCTCTGGAATGCTCTGCGGCCGGAAGGCGGACCGACCGGGCAGACGTTCTCGCTGGCGCGACGCCCGCTGTAATCCACGAAGGGAATTGGCTATGGCTGAGGGAAGTCTTGCCGGTCAGGTGGCGGTGGTCACGGGGGCCGGGCGCGGAGTGGGCCGGGCGATGGCACGGCTGTTCGCCTCCGAAGGGGCCGACGTGGCGATTTGCGCGCGGACGGCGGCGCAGCTGGAGCCGGTGGCCGAGGAGTTGCGGGCGGGAGGTACGCGGGTGGTTTCGGGGATTGTCGACATCACCGAGTGGGACCCGGTGGAGGAGTTCGCGAACGAAGTGGCGGACGAATTGGGCCCGGTGAACGTCCTCATCAACAACGCGGCGGCGGGCGCCGACCTCGACAACATCGCCGATTCCGACGCGCCGGCCTGGGCAAAGACCGCGATCACCAACGTGATCGGGCCGTATTTCGTCAGCCGCGGCTTCATCCCGCACCTGGCCGAGGGCGCGCGGATCGTCAATTTCGGCTCGGGGAACGGGCACGTACCGGTGGCGGGACGCTCCGCCTACGGGGTCGGCAAGGCCGGCCTGAGCATGCTGACGAAGTGCATGGCGCTGGAGCTGTGGGAACGCGGGATCGAAGTCAACGAGTTCATCCCCGGTCCGACGGCAACGGTGATGCTGCCGTGGGCGATGCACCTGGACGATGAAGATGAGATAGCGCGACAGTTCGCCGACCGGCCTTCGCCGGAAAACCCGAGCGAACGGGCGAAGACCCCGGCAGAGGCGGCGGAGCACGTCCTCTGGATGGTGACGCGGCCGCCGGGAGGTCCGACGGGGCAGCTCTATTCGCTGATGCGGAGGCCGGTCTAGCCGTCACAGACGGCTTTATCTCTTGGGCTCGTGACCGCGAGCCGTACTCGCGCCGTTCGCCGGTCGGCGCTCATTCGGCCCGAAACGAAGGCCCCTGCATGGCCGTGGCCCGGCCTGCTTGCAGGCCGGGATGCCTGCTCAAACTCTCCCTGCCGACGATTGACAAACGGCACCCGGTGGGCGTATAAACCGACCGACCAGTCGGTATTGTTTGAACCTTAATGGGGAGCTATGGCGGTCACGGAACCGGCGCGGCAGTCGCGGGCGGACAAGACGCGGCGATTGCTGCTGGACGCGGCCCAGCGCATCTTCAGCCGCAAGGGCTATCACGACGCGTCGATGGACGACATCGTCCAGGCGGCGGATCGATCCAAGGGCGCGGCGTATTTTCACTTCCCCGGCAAGGGCGACATCTTCCGAGCGGTGCTGGATCGGTTGGCCGGCCGCCTGGAGCGCAAGGTCCAGAAGGCGATCGCGGTGGAGACGACGCCGATCGCGCGGCTGGACGCGGCGCTGGCGGCGGTCCTGGACGCGTTCACCGGGCATCGCCGGGTGGCCAGATTGGCGCTGGTGGAACTCGTGGGGGCGGGACCGGGGTTCGAGGACACGCTGGCGGAGATACGAGTCCGGTTTCGGCGACTGATCGAGGTGCAACTCGAGGAAGCGATCGAACTGGGGGCGATCGACCCGGTGAACACGCGGCTGGTTTCGGTGGCGTGGTTCGGGGCGATCAATGAGATCGTGCTGGCCTGGCTGCGCAAGGACGGGCCGACGGACCTGGAATCGGAAGTCCCGGCGCTGCGGGCGTTGTTGCTGCGGAGCGTGGGAGTGGAGCCGGGCAAGGGCATAGCGACCGCAATGAGTGAGGCCGTTCATGGCGACCGTTGACGGGAAGATTCCAGACATCCGCTTCCGCGACGCGGCGCTGGCGCCCATCTGGGCGAAAGTCCAGGCCGGCGCTCGCCTGGACGAGGCTGACGGCCTCACCCTCTTTGAAACGACGGACGTGCTGAATCTGGGGCGGATGGCGGATTTCGCGGCGCGGCGGGTGTCCGGGGACCGGGTCTACTACGTCCTGAACGTGCACGTGAACCCGACGAATATCTGCGTGCTGTCCTGCGCGTTCTGCGATTTCGCGGCGAAGGAAGGCGACGACCACGCCTATGTAATGTCGGTGGAGGACATTCTGGCGCGGATTCATCCCGACGTGAACGAAGTACATGTGGTCGGCGGGCATCATCCGGACCTGCCGTTCGAGTGGTACGAGGACCTGCTGCGAACGATTCAGAAGGAGCGCCCGAAGGTGCAGATCAAGGCGTTCACCGCGCCGGAGATCGACTTCTTCGCGAAGCGCTGGAAACTGAGCATCGACGAGGTGTTCGACCGGCTGGCGGCGGTGGGGCACGTGTCGCTGACCGGAGGCGGGGCGGAGGTGTTCTCGGAACGGGTGCGACGCATCCTTTTTCGCGGCAAGATCGACGCGGAGCGCTGGCTGGAGATCCATGAAATGGCGCATGCCCGGGGGCTGCGTTCGACGGCGACGATGCTGTACGGGCATGTGGAGACGCTGGCGGAACGGGTGGCCCACATGGTGCGGCTGCGCGAGGCCCAGGATCGCAGCGGCGGATTCACCTGTTTCATTCCGTTGGAGTACCAGCTGGGCACGACCCAACTGGTGGAGCGGCCGGTGTCGCCGCTGGACGACCTGCGGGTGCTGGCGGTGTCGCGGCTGATGCTGGACAACATCCCGCACATCAAGGCGTATTGGGTGATGAGCGGCGAGGCGACGGCGGCGATCGGACTGAACTTCGGGGCGGACGACCTGGACGGGACGATCGGCGAGGAGCGGATCGCGCACGCGGCCGACGCCGACAGCCCGCTGGGGATCGCGCGGGAGCGGATGGAGAACCTGATTCGCGACGCCGGCAAGGAACCGGTGGAGCGTGATGCCGTTTACGGAGGTATGGAGGCATAATGAAACCGAGAATCGGCCGCATTTCGTATCTCAATACCGAGCCGTTTTTCATGAGCGACGCGATGCGGGAGGGGAGCGTGGCGGCGCCGCCCCGGCAGACGCTGGAAATGGCGCTGGCGGGGGAGATCGATATCGCGCCGCTGCCGGTGGTGGCCCATTTCGACCACCCGGGACGGTTTCGCATCCTGGGCCCGATGGGGATCGCCTGCGACGGCCCGGCGCGGACGGTGATTTTTCGCTCGACGGTGGAGATCGCGGCGCTGCCGCGGGGCGCGCGGATCGGGATTATCAATGAGACGGCGACGTCGGTGCGGCTGCTGCGGGTGCTGCTGGCGCATCACTACAAGGTGCCTCATCACCTGCATTTTGAAGACCTGGACCACGGACAGTCGGGGCAACTGGTGATCGGCGATCGGGCGCTGGCGAGCTTGAGTCCGACGCCGGCCTACCCGCACGTGGTGGACCTGGGCGAGGCGTGGAAGGAAATGACCGGGCACCCGTTTGTGTTCGCGCTGTGGCTGGCGCGGGCCGACCTGGCAGTGGAGGCCACGGACGCGGTGGTGAGGTACTTCCGGCGGAGCCTGGCGGCGAACCTGGCCGACGCCGGCGAGATCCAGGCGCGGCGGCCCGACTTGCGGATGACGCCGGCGGCGATCGCCGACTACATCGCCAATTTCGAGTTCGAACTGAGCGCGGCGTCGCTGGGCGGGCTGGAGGAATTCCGCGCGCTCGACGCCGCCCTCGGCCGGCGGGGCAACGCGGCATGATCGAAGCGATTCGCCAGAAGATCGACGCCGGCGAACGGTTGAACTCCGCCGAGGCGTTGTACCTGCTGCGCGACGCCGATCTGCTGGAGGTCGGGGCGCTGGCCAACGAGGTGCGCTTTCGGCGGCATCCGGAGCCGCTGGTCAGCTACGTGCTGGACACGAATCTGAACTACACGAACATCTGCAACGCCTATTGCACGTTCTGTGCGTTCTACCGGCCGCATCGCGGCGGCGACGCCGACCCGACCGCCTATACCCACAGCATCGACGCGATTGTGCAGTCGATCGGGCGGGCGCGGGACCGGGGTTGCACGACGGTGTTGATGCAGGGCGGGGTCAATCCCTATCTGCCTTTCGACTACTACCCGGACATGGTGCGCGCGTCGCTGGCCGCCTACCCGCACGTGACGCCGCATTTCTGGTCGCCGCCGGAAATCGCCGGGATCGCCGAGGTGGCGGAGAAGACGTATACGGAAGTCTTCGAGGCGCTGTGGGACGCGGGCCAGCGGACGCTGCCGGGAGGCGGGGCGGAGGTGCTGTCGGACCGGGTGCGGGATCGCATCAGCCCGCTGAAGATCAGCGCCGATACCTGGATCGAGGTGGTGCGGGCGTCGCACCAGGTGGGATTCCGGGGCACGGCGACGATGATGTACGGGCATGTCGAAACGGACGAGGACATCGTGGAGCACCTGGACCGTATCCGCGACCTGCAGGACGAACATCACGGTTTCACGGCCTTTGTGCCCTGGAGCTTCAGCCCGGACAACACGCCGCTGGGCCGGGAACTGACCGGCCGGCGGGCGGGGCCGAATCGGTATCTGCGGATGCTGGCGGTGGGGCGGCTGTACCTGGACAACTTCGATCACATCGACGCGAGCTGGTTTTCGGAAGGCAAGAAAGCGGGGCAGGTGGCGCTGCATTTCGGCGCCGACGACTTCGGCGGTACGCTGCTGGACGAAAACGTGATGCAGGAGGCGGGACACTTCCTGCGCGCCGACGAGGAAGAGGTCCAGACGCTGATCCGCGAGGCCGGATTCACGCCGGCGCTCCGCAACACCCTGTACGAGATTCAACGCGTTATACCAGCCCCAAGGAAAGTGAATCGGCCACAGCCCCGACGCCGACGACGCCTACATGTTCTACGCGATCACCCACGGCCTGGTGGACCTGGGCGGGCCGGAGCCCGCCGGCCACGAGGAGGTGCTGGAGGATATCCAGAGCCTGAACGAACGCGCCCTGCGGGGCGAACTGGAGATGACTGCGATCTCGGCGGCGGTGTACCCGCAGGTGGCGGACAAGTATCGAATCCTGACCTGCGGCGCGTCGATGGGCCTCAAGTATGGCCCGATCGTGGTGACGAACGGCCCGATGGACCTGGCCGACCTGGAGGGCAAACGGGTGGCGATGCCGGGGCCGAATACGACCGCCTACATGTTGTCGCGAATCTTCCTGCCGCCGGTGGAGGCGGTGCAGTTGCCGTTTGACCAGGTGATGGAGCCGGTCAAGTCGGGCGAGCTGGCGGCGGCGGTGGTGATTCACGAGGGGCAGCTGACCTATGTGGACGCGGGGCTGACGAAGATTCTGGACCTGGGCGAGCTGTGGTTCGAAAAGACCGGCCTGCCGCTGCCGCTGGGGCTGGACTGCGTGCGGCGCGACCTGGGCGAGGAATGGCAGGTGGCGCTCGGAAAGGCGCTGCAGCGCAGCATCGACGCGGCCTTCAACAACAACGCGCCGGCGGTGGACTACGCGCTCAAGTTCGGCCGCGGTATCGATGCCGAGCGGGGCGAGAAGTTCGCGAAGATGTACGTGAACGAACTGACGGTGGACATGGGCAAGGACGGCGAGAGGGCGCTGCAGGAGCTATTCCGGCGGGCCCACGAGGCGGGGCTGATCGACGAGATTCCACCGGTGGACATCGTCTGGTTGTAGGGCGGGTTGGGGCGAGTGGTGGCGGGTTGGGACGGCTTTGAGCGCTGCGGATCGACGGGCGGGTAACAGCGCCGGCTAGAGGGCCTCGGACAGCCGGGCGACGAGCTTTTCGCGGAGATCGCGGAGGCTGGCGAAGTACATAACCGGGCAATCGGGCAGGTCCAGGCTGACGACCGTCCCCTGGCGCGCGATGGGGATGGTGGTGCGACCCAGGCCCAGCGCCAGGCCGGCCTGCAGATAGACGGCGGGGGAGCCGTCGGTTAGGTCGATGACCACGAACTGGGCAAGTTCCAGCTCGCGCCGGTCGCGGTCGGTGACGACGCTGCTGGACTCGGGGTCGATAACCCGGTTGATTTCGAGCTCCAGGTCGTCGGCGACGTGCTTGATGGCGTCGAAGACGTCTTCGCGATCGGGGACCTGCAGGTCGGCGGTCATGGCGACGAACAACGTGCCGGCGGCGGCGAGTCCGGCGGCGTCGCCGGGACGGCGGATAAGGCCCTTGTCGACCCGGACCTCCAGGAGACCCAGCGCCTGGTCGATGCGGTCGAGGAAGACGCTGCGGTCGAGGTCTTTGAAGGTGCGGTTGCGCACGACCAGGTCGAAGAGGTCGAAGCGCAGAACCTGGCCTTCGGCGCCCTTGGTGGGGTATTCGGTCATGGCGGTCTTGACGCCCAGGCGGGTGATGAGGCGGGTGGCGCGCGGGATCGCCCGGTTGACGCGCTCGCGCAGCTTCCAGAAGCCTTTG